>DATEXS010000428.1:0-13550 GCA_035256725.1 Anaerolineae bacterium | reverse complement strand
GCACGCGGCACAGGCGGGTTGAGAGTAGCTGATGGAGACGAGTTCTTCGAGTTGGCGGCTCGCACTCGTCGGGAACTGGCCCAGGATGCGGGCAGCAATACTCTCCACAGATGGGGCACATCTGGTTCCCTCCCCGATCTTAACGAGATGAAGATGCTTCCCTCGTACAACTTCAACCAGGTCAGAATCGACCAGGCGGAAAAGCTGAGCGGCCAATACATGGAGGACGAGGGTTACTTGACAGGGCGCGAGTCCTGTTTCTCCTGCTCGACCGCCTGCCATCGATTCGTGCGCACCCTGGAGCACAAGTACGGAGAGGTGCGCGATTCGGGACCCGAATTGGAGACGGTGATGTCCTTGGGCGCAGAGTGCGGCATCATAGACACAGAGGCGGTGATCAAGGGCAACCAGCTATGCAACGACTATGGGATGGACGTGATCTCGGTCGGACACGTCATCTCCTGGGCCATGGAGTGCTACGAGAAGGGGGTCATCAAGGGCAAGCAGGCCGATAACCTGGATTTGCATTTTGGCAACGCGGAGAGTCAGTTGGAGTTGATTCGACGCATAGCCCTCCGAGAGGGTCTGCTGGGTGATCTGCTGGCCAATGGCGCCAAGCAGGCTGCTGAGGAAGTGGGAGGCGACTCCTGGAAATGGGCCATCCAGGCCAAGGGTTTGGAGCAATCGGGCGTGGATACGCGAATGGCCAAGAGCTATGCCCTGGCCTTCGCCGTCAACCCAAGGGGGCCGGACCATCTGATGACCGAGTGCTTTGCCGAGTTCGGCATCACGGAGGAGGCACGAGCACTGATCAAGGAGATCACCGGGGACGAAAAGCTTGCGGACCCCACACTTCTTGAGAAGCGTGCCGACATCGTGCTCTGGCACGAGGACTGCTATGCAGCCAGCGATGCTCTGGGGTTCTGCGTTTTCACATCGACTGCCGCCTACGCCGTCAACCCGCGGAACATGTCCCAGTTGTTCGGCCATGCCCTCGGGGTGGAGTTCAGCGTGGACGAGCTAATGAGGGCAGGTCGCAGAATCGTCACCCTGGAGAAGTGTTTTAATGTTCGCGAGGGCGCCCTTCGCGTCGATGATACTCTCCCCTGGCGAATGATGAACACACCTGTGCCCGAGGGTCCACAGGAGGGAATGGTGACTGACAAGGAGATGCTCGATCAGTTGCTGGACCAGTACTATGAGGCTCACGGTTGGGATGTGGGGACGGGTATCCCGACCCGCGAGGCATTGGAGACCCTGGGTTTGCTGGAGTTGTGTGGAGATTGTGCGGCGGCGTAGGGAAAGGAAATGCCCAACATCAGACTGCGTCTATTCGGCTTTGGACCCAAGGCTAGCGGTTGGGATACTGACACCACGTCGGTTCCTCAGGGTACGACGGTGTCAGAGGTCTGGCAGAGTCTGCGGTCCTCTGCTGAAGAGGGTGAACTAGTGGCGCGGATAGATGAAAGACACGTCTTCTTCCTCGTGAACGGCAAGCTGATCCATAGCGCGCAACTACAGGAAGCTGCCCTGCAAGACGGCGACACTGTTACGTTCATGGTCATGGCTATTGGAGGTTGATCGTGGCATCTGATGGCCATGCAGAGGCCAACGAGGTGCTCACTATGTGTGGAGAGGGGGTGATGAATAGCGAAGAGGTATCGAGCAGGGTCGACTGGATCAAGAAACCGACGATCAAGCGCAAGAACAATCATCAAAGGAGGAAAGTGATGAGACTTCGAAGCCTATTTAGCCTATTTAGCCTGTTGCTCATTGGATCTCTGTTGGTGGGGCTGGTTGGCTGCGGCACGCCGGCACCACCGACTGCGACCGAGGTGCCTACGGAGCCGCCAGCACCAGCCACGCCTACCACGGCAGCGCCGCCTGAGGAGAAGCCGGTCATCGTGATCGCTGTGAGCACGGACATTGACCACATCAACCCGTATGAGTTCCGCAGCCTGGCTGGGTACGAAGCCACGGCCAACCTGTACGAGGCAGCGATCATGCAGACGCTCCTGCCGGAGGAGAACGGCATTCTACAGGGCGTCTCCGAGTATGGCCCCGGTGTGGCCACTGCGGTGACGGTGGACGAGGAGAACGCCATCATCACGTTGACCATCCCGGATGGGCTCAAGTTCGCCAACGGAAACCCCATGACGGCAGAGTCCTTCAAGTTTATGTACGACGTGGCGGCTCAGGCGCCCACCAGTTACATGCCGGTGCTGATGCCCTATATGGGTCTGGCGAGCCACGAGGATATCGTTGTGGTGGATGACAATACCCTTGAGTTTCACCTCCAGCAGCTCACTCCCCTCTCGCTGGCGATCATGGCCTTCACTCCCCTGGGGGCGTTGGACGAAGTGGCGTACCAAGAGCAGGTCGACGCCGGCGATGAATGGGCAGTCGAATGGCTCCGCCGTAACGCCGCCGGAAGCGGGCCCTACGTCATGACCAAGTGGGAGCAGGGTGTGGAGTACGTCTTCGAGCCCAATCCCAACTACTGGCAGGGCGAAGACTACTTCCAGAACTCCAAGGTTATCCTCAGAGTGGTGCCATCTGCCGAGGACAGGGAACTGCTGTTGAGGCAAGGCGACGTGGATGTGGCTATGGGCTTGCCTCCGAGGAACATGGATGATCTGGATGCCGACGCGTGCTGCAAGGTCCTCCCGATTGACACGGGTCGAATCTACTACGCGGGGATGAACAACAAATTGCCGCCCTTCGACAACCAGGCGCTGCGCCAGGCGATCTCTTACGCCATCCCCTACGACACCATCCTTGAAGAGGTGTTGTATGGATACGCGAAGACGCCCGGCAGCCCGATCCCCGTAGGAATGCCCACCCACACCGACGAGTTTGCCTACGACACCGACCTGGACATGGCGAGGCAGAAGTTGGAGGAGGCGGGCTACGCCGACGGTTTGGATGTGGAGTTGACGGTCCAGATGATGGTTTCCGAGAACGTTGAGGCCGCAACCTGGATTCAGGCGTCTCTGGCAGAGATCGGCGTAAACGTGACCATCAATAGGCTGCCGACCGCCGAGTTCATGGATCTGCTAAACCAGCATCAGTTACCGTTCTTCATCCACGAATGGGACTCCTGGGGTAATGACCCGTCCTACGAACTCAGTTTCAACTACCTGTGCGGGCAGTTCACCAACTACACCGACTACTGCAACGAGCGGGTGGACGAACTGATCAAGACCACGGCTTGGTCTCTGGATCCTGAGGTGAAGGAAGCTGGTATGCTTGAGGCGCAGCAGATCATCCAGGACGAAGCACCTAGGGCCTTCCTCTACCAGCCGGACTGGCTAGTGGTCGCCACTGAAGACTTCCACGGCTATGCCGTAACTGACGATGCGTTGATGCGTTTCGCCGGTATGGGCAAGACTACAGAATAGACGCTGGCGCTCAAGTCGTGCGTGGGGCTGCCCCAAGCGGCCCCACGCACGAAGTTGCCTCAGTTCTCGACATGACCACCGCACTAGGTAGCGAGCAGCCAACCCGAGAGAAAGCCGCTGATGGTATCATTCCGTAGATACATGGCACGCAGAGTGTTCCTGGCCACGGTGACCCTATTGGGAGTTGTCGTGGCCGTGTTCGTACTAACCTTTGTCCTGCCTGGTGACCTGGCATCCTTGAAACTAGGGCCTTATGCCACCGAGGAGGGTTTGGCTGCCATGAGGAGAGAGTTGGGCACCGACAGGCCAATGCTGGTCCAGTTCGTGGACTATGTTTTCAAACTCCTGAGAGGAGACATGGGCAGGAGTTGGCTTACCGGGCAGACTGTGCGCCAGGACCTGAGCCAGCGGCTCCCCGCGACAATGGAACTGGGTCTGGCTGCCCTGGTAATGGCCCTAGTCGTCGGACACGTCCTGGGTATCCTGGCGGCCGTTAAGCGCAACTCCTCTCTCGATCAGGCTGTGCGCGGTTTTGCCATTCTCGGTGCTTCGACAGCGATTTTCTGGCTGGCTTTGGTACTCATCTACGTGTTCTATTATCGCCTGGATTGGGCCCCCGCTCCCGTCGGCAGGCTTCAGGTGGGCATGGAGCCCCCAACACCGGTAACCAGACTGTACGTGATCGACAGTCTACTCGCGCGAGACTGGAAACTCTTCACGAACAGCCTGGCACACCTGGCCTTGCCGGCTCTCGCTTTGGGGTTCATCGTCAGTGCTCCCATCACCAAGATGGTCCGGGCAGCCATGTTGGATGTATTGCACTCCGACTATATTCGCACAGCCCGGGCCACCGGCGTGCCGTATCGGGCCATCGTCATCCGAGACGGCCTGCGCAATGCATTGATACCCATCTTGACCACCATCGGTATCGTCTTCGGTTATCTCATGGCCGGCAACGTCCTGGTCGAGCGGATCTTCGCCTGGCCAGGCATAGGGCAGTATGCTTGGCAGTCCCTGGTGTCCAAAGACTTTGAAGCCCTAAGGGGCTTCATCCTTGTTGTGGCTCTAATGTATGTGCTCGTTAACCTGACTATCGATCTGCTCTATAGCGTCATTGACCCCCGCATTCGGCTGGGCTAGACTCCCACTCGGGCCGACCCGTCATGGGATCTCCTAGCAGTCAGAGGGGACCACAACGCCTGAGTTCCTACAACTTGGGATAGATGTAGACTGCGACCTTGCAGAAAGGGCTTTCGGCCGTGAGCACGCGAACGTCTGCGATGTCTGTTCGTCCTTCTATGGCATCTGCTGCGCAGCGGCTACGGGGTTTCTTGAGATTGCTTCGTGAGCATCGGACGCTGGCCGCAGGTCTGCTGATCCTGACCGTGGTCATCTTAGCCGCCACAGTGGGCCCCGCTTTCGTGCCCCATGGCCCGCTGAAGGTAGACCCGGAGATCAAGCTTCAGCCTCCGAGTCTTGCCCATCCCATGGGCACCGATAACTTCGGACGAGACATACTGGTCCGCGTACTGTACGGTATCCGCCTCGACCTGAGGATCGCTTTCATGGTAGCTTTCACAGCTCTCATCGTGGGCACTCTGGTGGGGACGTTTTCCGGCTACCGTGGAGGGATCATCGATGATGTGGTGATGCGCTTCACGGATGTGCTGCAGGCGTTTCCATCGTTCGTGCTGGCCATGGCCATCACTGCCATGCTGGGAAACACCATTCCCAACGTGGTCATCGCCATCGCCATATCATATGTGCCCTTCTTCATCCGCCTCACTCGGGGGGAGGTGCTCTCGGCGCGGGAACTGGGGTACGCTGAAGCGGCCCGCTGCGTCGGAAACCCCGAGTGGAGGATCATGTATCTCCACCTGCTGCCCAACTGTCTCACACCTGCCTTGGTGCAGGCCACGCTCTGCCTGGGTTGGGCGATCCTGGACGCATCGGGACTTGCGTTTCTGGGACTGGGGGTTCGTCCGCCCACCCCTGAGGGTGGCGTGTTGGTGGGTGAGGGAGCGCTATTCATCATTTCTGGCCAGTGGTGGACCTCAGTCTTCCCCGGGGCCGTGATCGTCCTCATGGCCTTCGGCTTCAACTTGATAGGGGATAGTCTGCGAGACATCACCGCGCAGGAGGAGCGTTGATACTGGTGGAGAAAGATGCACTCCTGCGCATTGAAGGCTTGTACGTAAGCTTTCCGGGCGCAGACGCACGGGTCACCATCCTGGACAACGTCTCCTTCGAGGTGTTTGGCAAGGAGATCGTGGGTCTCGTGGGCGAAAGCGGTTCGGGAAAGACCATGACCAGCTTGACCATAATGGGCTTTCTGCCTGCCTCGGGCAGGATCGAGGGGGGAGAGATCTGGTTCGGACATGACCAGCTCTTGGACTACACCGAGGAGGAGATGAGCCGTGTACGGGGTCGGAAGATCGCTATGATCTTTCAGAGCACTCGCAGCGCCTTGAATCCTCTGATGCGGGTGGGCGATCAGGTGGCCCGCGTTTACAGAATCCAGCGTGGGCTTGGCGCTGGCCAGGCCAAGGCGGAGGCGGTGAAAGCGCTGAGCCGGATGGGCATCCCGGACGCCGAGCGGAGAGCGAAAGCCTACCCCCACCAGTTGAGCAGGGGCATGTGCCAGCGCGTGTTGATCGCCATGATGGTGGCCTGCGAACCCGATCTGCTGATCGCTGACGAGCCAACGACGGGTTTGGACGTCACCATTCAGGCCCAGATCTTCGAGCTGATCAAGGACCTTCAGCAAGCTACTAAAGCCTCCATCTTGCTCATCACTCATGATTTGGGGGTGGTGGCGGAGACCTGCGAGCGGGTGGTGGTGATGTATGCCGGACAGGTGATGGAGATGGCGACGGTGGAGTCGCTCTTCGCCAAGCCCCTCCATCCATACACACAGCGGCTGCTTAGCTCGGTGCTGCGAGTTGATAGAACAATCGAGATGCCCGCAGTTGATGCGGGCCTCAGTGAAGACGTGGCTTATTCCGTGGCAGGCTGTCGCTTTGCCCCGCGTTGCCCCCGTGTGTTGCCGCGTTGCTGGGAGGAACATCCACCGAGAGAGCAAGCCGGGCCCGATCATTGGGTAACATGTCACAACTACAAATAGGTCCGTCTAAATGACCACGAAGACACAGGAACCGCTGCTAAGCGTTGATGGACTGGTCAAAGTCTTCCGCGACGGTGCCTTCACTCTCCGCGCCGTGAATGGCATATCCTTCGATGTCTATCCAGGCGAGACCATGGGCCTGGTGGGAGAAAGTGGTTGCGGCAAGACGACTGCGGCGCGCTCAATCCTACGTCTCACAGAGCCAACTTCCGGCCATGTGTATTTTGTGGGCACCGATCTCACCCAGCTATCCAGTCGCGAGATGCGCGCCCAACGCCGGGATCTCCAGATGGTATTCCAGGATCCAGATACTACTCTCAACCCTAGGTTCACAGTCAGGCGTACTCTCTCGGAGCCTCTTCAGCTTCACAAGTTGGCTCACAACGGCAGCCTGGAAGAGCGACTGCTGCAAACCATGTCCCGGGTCAACCTCGGTCCTGAGTCCCTGGGACGCTACCCCCACCAATTGAGTGAGGGACAGAAGCAGCGGGTGGGTCTGGCCAGGGCGATCATCACCGAACCCAAGTTCGTAGCCCTCGATGAGCCCACGTCATCCCTGGACATGTCCATTCGTATCCACATGATCGCTCTTCTCCAAAGGCTCCAGGAAGAACTGGGAATGACCTATGTCTTCATCTCCCACGATCTGAGCTCGGTGCGCGCTTTGTGCAATCGGGTGATGGTGATGTACCTGGGAACGATCGTAGAGTCAGGACCAACGAAGGAGATCTTCGACCACCCCCTCCATCACTACACCCGCGCCCTCCTCTCCGCCATCCCCATCCCTGATCCACAGGTAAGACGACAGCGCATACTATTGGAAGGTGAACCTCCCAGTCTGTTCGATGTGCCCAAGGGTTGCGCCTTTCACGAGCGCTGCCCTGACGCCCAACCTGACTGCCGCGAAGTGAGACCGATCTCTCGTGATGTAGGTGATGGACATCTGGTCGCGTGTGACCGATTCTGAAGGAGAGAGCATGCCGTGGCCAAAATCGTGATCGCCTCCGATAGCGACACCAACGATCTCGATCCCCAGAATTTCAAGTCCGACGCGAGTTATGCGGCCGTCGAGAATCTATACAACGGTCTCTTTGACCTGGAGGCTCGACGTGCCCGTGATGGCACTTGGAGGGCCGACGCTGAGGATGTTATCGGAGAGATCATCGAGAGCCATGAGTTGTCCGAGGACGAGATGGTGCTTACCCTGCACGTGCGCCGTGACGTGCGCTTCAGCGACGGCACGCCTTGCCTGGCCTCCTCTATCCAATTCACCTTGGAGCGGGCGCTACTCGGCCCCGGCTATCTATCCCCCATCATGGAAATGCTCGCCGTGAGCACACCGGAGCAGATCCTCGTACTGGACGATTACACACTGGAGCTGCATCTGCTTCACGCCAATCCGCTGCTGTGGTACCTACTGCCACTTAACTCGTTCTCGGTGATGGACCCGGTTGCCACCAAGGCCCATGCGACTCCCGATGATGGGTGGGCTTCCAACTGGTATCGCGACCACGCATCGGGCACCGGCCCTTACGTGTTGGGCGAGTGCATTGCTGGAGAGGAGTATCAGTTCGAGCCCAACCCTCTCTACTGGCGGCCGCAACTGGTTCACAACGATGGCGTAGTGCTAAGGATTGTCCCATCGACAGATGAGCGATTGGCGGCTCTGGAGCGAGGCGAGGTTGATGTGGCCTTTGGTCTGGAACCCCGTCATCTCGCTTACTGTGCCGACGACCCCAATCTGCGAGTCCTGTCGTTTCCCAGCACGTACTGCAAGGTGATGAGCCTCAACACTACCTACCCTCCCTTTGACGATCTGCGCGTGCGGCAGGCGATCTGCTATGCTATCCCTTATGACGAACTGCGCATTGAGGTGATGGGCGATTACTCCCAGCCGCTGGTCAGCCCTGTCCCTGCGGGAATGCCCACCCACGATGGCAGCTTGTGGAAGTATGACACCGACCTTGAACAGGCGCGACAACTGCTGGCCGATGCCGGCTACTCCGGTGGTTTTGCCGCGCGCCTCGTCACTCAGGAGTTGCGAGCCGATGAAGTTGTTGCAGCCCACACAGTGCAACGCGCCTTACAGCCTCTGGGAGTGGAAGTGGAAATCGTGAAGTTGAGTGAGGTCGAGTACTTCGCCCATCTGAAAGAGTTCCCCCTGGCCATGTTCCAGACCTTCTCGTGGGTCAACGATCCGATGTATCACCTCCTGGCAAACCTGAAGGGCGGTGCGGGAAAGAACCTGGCGAACTACAATAACCCTCGGGTGAATGAGTTGGTAGAGCAAGGGATATACGAGGTCGATTCAGACCGCCGCACGGCGATGAGCAAGGAGGCGCAGCGGATCATCGTAGAGGAAGCACCCTGGGCGTTGCTCTACCAACCCCATTACACGGTCGCCACCTCGTCGAAGATAAGCGGGTACGCGGCCTATCCAGATATGCTTCCGCGCTACAGCTTCCTGAGCAAGAAGCCAGCGTCCAATGTCTAGACATGGAGAACACAACGGAATCATGATCCAGAAGGAGGGAATGTGGATGCCGTAGAGACACTCTTGGAAGGTAGGGTCGCCCTGGTCACCGGGGCATCCCGTAACCTGGGACCAGTCATTGTGGACGAGTTGGCATCCGCCGGAGCTGACGTAGCCCTCAACTGTCATCCTTCCGATGAAGCAGAAGCAAGGCAGGCGGCTACGGAATTGGCCAAACGGGGACGAGAGGTAGAGGTCTTCCCCGCTGACATCTCTCAAGCCGCTGAAGTGCGAGAGATGGGCGAGGCAATCTTCGAGCGTTTCGGGCACATAGACATTCTGGTGCATTGCGCTGGCCCGTGGTGCGATACCCCTTTCGTCGAGTTGCCTGAGGTGGAGTGGGATCGCATTTTGGACACCAATCTGAAGGGCGCCTATCTGACGACGCAGATCGCCGCACCGAGCATGAAAGAGCGTGGCTGGGGGCGCATAGTGGTCATCTCCGCCGGCTCTGCTTTCATCCGTACGCACTCCGTCTACGGTTTGGCCAAGGCGGCAATCATCCACTTCGTCGAATCTCTGGCGGTGCAGGTGGCGCCCGAGGTGACCGTCAACGCCATCGCTCCTGGGCAAATCCAAGAGTCTACCGAGATTTTCGAGATAGACCCGACCTTCGTGGAGAGGGCCATCGAGTACACCCCCTTAGGACGACTGGTCACGCGCAAGGAGATCGCGGAAATGATCTTGTTGATTTGCGTCTCTCCAGCCATGAGCTCCATCACAGGGCAGACCTTCGTGATGGACGGAGGTTGGTCGCTACACAAGTGGTAGGCCGCAAATGGGAAGAGTACGGCAGATGGGTGCTAGCACGTCTGGGTGCAATATCTGCCGAAGTAGACCGAAGGGGATAAGCCACTGTGAAACCGTTGCATCTCGACAAAGCATTGAACATCATGCCCATGCCCGTAACCCTGATCGGGTCTTCCTGGCAGGGTACGGACAACGTGATGACTGCTTCGTGGGTGGTGTGCTCATCGCGGAGACCGCCCTTGGTCTCTGTCTACATTTACAACAGACAATTCACCCGGGAGTTGATCTCCCAGTCGGGAGAGTTCGTGGTGAATGTGTTGGCCGGCGACCAGACCGAGGTTTCGGAGATATGCGGCACCATCTCGGGCCGAAAGGCCAACAAGTATGAGAAGGCAAAGCTACGCACGCGGCGAGCTGACGAAGTCAGTGTGCCCTTGATTGAGGGCTGTCTCGCAAATCTGGAATGCAAGGTAGTCGCGGAGTACGAAGTGGGCGATCACACCCTCTTCGTCGGAGAGATAGTAGCTGCCCACGACGGTGACAGAAGAGACCCCTTAGTGTACCTTGATGATAGATATGCCGATATCCTCTTGAAGCGATAGGGCTGAGCGAGGAGCATGACCATGGTCTCATACCCCTTCAATATGAGTTGTGGACAAACGGACCTGCATCCCGACTGCCTCGTCGCCCTCGGGCGACAACTGGGGACCCCGATCTACTACCCACCCTATTGGAAGCTGGAGCTGGAGACGATCGGCCTCCTCAGACGATTGATGCACACCCAGAACGACGTCCTACTGATCACAGGATCGGCGACCTACGGCGAGGAGGCAGCGATTCTAAGCCTCGTGGAGCCAGGCCAGAAAGTGGTCACCGTGAATTCTGGTGTATATGGTCAGGTGCTAACGGATTTGGTGAACATCACAGGAGGAGACCCTATCGAGATAACTGTTGAGGAAGGAAAAGCTGTCACTCCGGATCAGGTCAGGGACGTACTCCTGAAGGAGCCAGACGCGGTCATGGTGGCCGCTGTACATTGTGATACGAGCATGGGAACGATCAACCCCATCCCTGAAATCGGTGCGGTGCTGACGGAGTTTCCCGACGTACTCTTCATGGTGGATGCCGTCTCCGCTCTGGGGGCCATCCAGCTACGGGTGGACGAGTGGGGGATAGATGTGTGCTGCACGAGCCCTCAGAAGTGCGTGAACGGTCCACAAGGTTTAGCGATTGTGTCGGTCAGCGAGAAGGCCTGGCACACCATCGAGGGACGAAGCACATCCATCAATTCTCTGTGCCTGGATCTCACGGTGTGGAGAGCCTACCATGACGGCGTGAGGGAGGCGTGCGAGTCGGGGCAATGGACGGACATCTCCTACGCAACCCAGAAGGCCATCCATGGCCCTTCACCATCGTATGTGTTGGTGGCCGCCCTCAAGGCGGCGCTAGAGGCGATTCTGGACGAGGGGGAGGAGAAGGTCTTCGCCAGACACGAATTGGCTGCGCGCGCAGTGCGTGAAGCGATTCGCGCCATGGGGCTGAAGGTGAAGGCTGACGAGGCGGTAGCGGCTCCCGTCTGCACCTGCATTGAGTTCCCCCAGGAGGTGGATTGGACCGAGTTAGCCAGCACCATGCTGGAGGAGCATGGCATCGCCCTTGCAGCGGGCTTCAGGATTGGGAACATGGGCCTCGCGGCTGACCCCAGGTGTATCTTGCCCACCATCTCAGCTTTGGAGTTGACCATGCGGAATCTAGGGTACGACGTTCCGGCAGGCGCGGGCCTCGAGGCGGCCAGGGGAGTCTTCGCCGGAGCCACTGTGAAATGAGTGAGGAGTAATGCGACCCCTAAGCAGTGCGGTGAAGAATATGCAACGCTCAGGTATCCGAGAGATCATGGATCTCTCTCAAGGGATGCCCGATGTAGTCCACCTTGAGGTCGGGGAGCCAGGCTTCCCCACCCCGCAGCACATAGTCCAGGCTGCCGAGCGGGCCATGGAGCAGGGATTCACCAAATACACCCCCAATGCGGGGTTGCTGTCCCTACGACAGCAGACGGCCTCGAAGTTGAGAACGGTCAACGGCCTGGACGTAGGTGTAGAGAATGTGGTGGTGACCACTGGCGCCGTGGGTGGGCTGGCAACCGCTTTGATGGCAGTCGTAGAGCCAGGAGACGAAGTGCTCATCCCGGACCCTGGCTGGCCCAACTTCGAGATGATGGTTACCTGCTCGCACGCCGTGCCCAGGCTCTATCCCTTGTACGCTGGGGACGGTTTCTGGCCACGGATTGAAGTCTTGGAGGAGCTTCTTACCTCGAGGTCCAAGGCCATGATCATCAACAGTCCCGGCAATCCCACGGGCGCCGTATTCTCAGCGGAGCTGGTTGAAGACCTGGTGGATTTCGCCGTTCGACATGACCTCTATCTCATAGCTGACGAAGTATATGAGCAACTGGTCTTCGAGGCCGAACATGTCAGTCCCGCGAGGTTCGATCCTGATGGCCGGGTGGTTGGCGTGCACAGCTTCTCGAAGACATACGCCATGACCGGTTGGCGAGTGGGCTACGCAGTCGCTCCTGAGGAGGTTGCCGCACTGATAGCAAAGCTTCAGGAACCGTTCTTCTCGTGCGCTTCGTCTGTCTCTCAGAAGGCGGCCGAGGCCGCCCTGGCGGGACCTCAGGAGTGTGTGGCCCAGATGAGAGAGGAATACAGGGAGCATCGAGATCTGGCTGCCAGACTGCTGTCGGATGGGGGCCTGGGCTCCGTCAAACCAGCTGGCGCTTTCTATACCATGGTGGACATCACGCCCTTCGGAATGGGTTCCTACGCGTTTGCCAGGAGGCTCCTCCAAGAGGCAAGGGTGGCCGTGGCGCCGGGAGGCACTTTCGGTCCCAGCGCTGACGGATACGTGAGGGTGTCACTTGCTCCCACCGCAGAGGAAATCCATGAGGGGATCACGAGGCTGGCCTCATTCGTCCGCACGCTCTAGCGGACGATGGGCATAGGGGACGACGTGGGTGGACGGCTAGATTCAGGACTGCGAGAGGGTGGCGCTGGTCTACCAATGACTCTCGCTTCGACGAGATCCGCGAGGAGGTCCGTTTGAAGTACGATGTGGTGACGCTGGGCGAGACCATGATCCGTCTCTCCCCCCCGGGCAACCAGAGGATCGAACAGGCCGTATCTCTGGAACTCAAGATCGGCGGCGCAGAGTCCAACGTGGCTGTGGATTTGGCCAGGCTGGGACTCAGGACAGCGTGGGTGTCCAGACTGGTGGATAACCCTCTGGGACGGAGAATCGCCAGCGAGATCAGGGCGCATGGCGTGGACACCTCTCACGTTGTCTGGACTCAGGACGGCAGGGTGGGCACTTATTTCATCGAGTTCGGGACGACTCCCCGTCCCATCAGGGTATGGTATGACCGTGCCGATTCTGCCATCGCCCTGCTGTCACCCCAAGAGATCGACTGGCAGATCCTGTCGGAGACCAGACTGATCCATCTGACAGGCATCACCGTAGCTCTTAGCGAGAATTGCGCACAGGTCGTAAACCTGCTCATCGGTCGCGCCCGAGAAGCAGGGGTGACTGTTTCCTTCGATGTCAACTACAGGAGTAAACTGTGGCCACCAGAACTTGCGGCCGAAGCATTGAAACCCATCTGCACGAAGACAGATATTCTGTTCATTGGTTCCCGCGATGCGGAGAGGCTCTTCGGTTGTCAAGGTCCGCCTGAGCAGATGGCGGC
>DATEXS010000427.1:0-5234 GCA_035256725.1 Anaerolineae bacterium | reverse complement strand
TATGTTGGACTGCCCGACGTGGGCCCTGGGGTGAGGACTACGTCATGAGGTACAGGCCAGCGGGTTCGGGTGAGGTCGTCGAAGAGGAAGACTACACCAAGACCATCATCTTCTCCGCTGACGATTTTGAGGAAGAGGGTTATCTGCTGCAGGTGGTCACGGTGCCACCGCGGACCAAGCAACGCCTGCACTTTCACCGAGAGCAGACCGAGGTCTTCTACGTGCTGGAGGGCCAAGCCGTCATCGAGTTGGCCGGAGAGGAGTTCCTGGCACGACCTGGAGACGCGTTCATTTGCAGCCCGGGAGATCGTCATAGCCTCTGGAATCGGTCGGACGAGGATTTCCGGTTGGTGGTGTTCAAGATCAACATGCCCGAGGCGGCCGACGGCGTGTGGCTGGAGGATGGCGTTCCTTCACCTACTTGAGGCGGTCTGATGGACAAGCACCACAAGTGCCTTCCCAGACAACCCCACGGTGACGGGAAGCAACCCGCGGTAGACAGACCTGATCCCCCAGACTCGGCAGACGGAGGTGAGTGATGCTCTTTGAGCGCATTGAGTCCGAGAGGCTGGCCCATTACTCCTACCTGGTGGGGGACCAGCGGGAGGCGGTGGTTTTCGACCCCAGGCGAGACTGCGAGGTCTACGTGGAGCGCGCCTATCGGGAAGGGATGGCCATCAAACACATTCTGGAGACCCATCGCCATGAGGACTACGTCATCGGGTCCTTGGAACTGGCGCAGCGCACAGACGCGGAGATCTGGCACGCGGACTCGCAGCTCAACTACCAGTACGGCCAGCCAGTAGAGGATCACCAGACCTGGAGGGTCGGACGGCTGGAGGTGCGCGCCATCCACTCGCCTGGGCATACCCCAGGCAGCATGAGCTATTTGCTCCGTGACCCCGACGGCGAGGCGTGGGTGGTGTTTACGGGAGATGCACTGTTCGCGGGCGAGGTGGGCCGAGTGGATCTGTTGGGCAAGGACCGGGCGGAGGAGATGGCCAGTCAACTCTACGATACCCTCTTCGGCAAGCTCCTGCCTCTGGGCGATGGGGTGATCGTCTGCCCCGCCCATGGCGCCGGTTCGGTCTGCGGCACGGCCATCGCTGAGCGGATGTGGACCACCATCGGTCTGGAGCGAGAGCTCAATCCCCGGCTTCAGTTTGCTTCAGAGAGGGGGTTTGTGACCAGCGTGGCCCAGGAACTGGAGAGACCCCCCTATTTCCGGCGCATGGAGGAGTGGAATGTAGAGGGGCCGCCTGTGCTCGGTTCGCTTCCCCTTCCCCGGCCCCTCAAGCCGGGCGAGTTCTCCCGAAAGGCAGAACAGGCCCTGGTGGTGGACACCAGGATGGAGCTGGGCTTCGCCTCGGCGCACGTGCCAGGATCCCTGTCCATCTGGCTGGGGGGTCTGGCCTCCTTCGCCGGTTGGTTCCTGCCCTATGACAAACCCATCCTGCTCGTCAGCGAGACCGAGAACCCCGAGCAGGCAACACGTTTCTTGCTGCGTCTGGGATATGATGATCTGGCCGGCTACCTGGCTGGGGGCATGCTGGCCTGGCATACGGCGGGTCTGGAGAGCAGCTCTATCCACACGGTCACGGTGCAGCAACTCTGTCACTTGCTGGACGAGGGCCAGGAGACCTCCATCCTTGACGTGCGCGGCGCGGAGGAGCTGGAGACAGCGGGGCGCATCCCTGGTGCCCAGCACATCCACGTCACTCTCCTGCCTGAGCGCACCGCCGAGGTTCCCAGGGACAGGACGGTCTACATCTTCTGTGGCAGCGGACTACGCTCCATGATTGCGGCCAGCCTCCTGCGACGGGAGGGCTGGGACAACCTAGCCGTGGTGCTGGGTGGCATCGCGGGGTGGAACTCGGTCACCTGTGCGTTGGAGTAGAGGACCCCGCGCCGGATGGGGTCGCTGGGGAAGGACGAAGTTGGGGGAAGACGTATTCAGGGTCAGTCTGCTCCTGTTGTGGGGCTGCCTGTTCGGTATGCGAGCGTACTACGCGGCCAAGCTGCGGCGAGTTGGCGCGAGGGTGACCCGGGGGCGACACGCCGTCGCCCGCGAGGGCATATGGAACGTTGCGGCCCAGGTGACGGTGTTCTTACTGCTGGTCTCGGCGCTGGCAATATACGCTGCCCGGCCGGAGTGGATGAACCCTCTTACCCTGCCTTTTCCTCGGTGGGTACGGTGGGCTGGCGTACTCCTCGGCGTGCTCAGTCTGCTGCTGCTGGTGTGGGTGCAAGAGACCCTGGGCAGACAGTGGTCTATGGGTCTCGAGCTGAGAGAGCAGCACGCCCTGGTCACCGCGGGACCGTATCGCTGGGTCAGACACCCGATGTACTCGGCACTCTTCGCCTTTCTTGTTGCTCAGTGTCTGATCTCAGCGAACGTGATGTTTCTGCTCGGAACGGCGATTTCTGTAGCGCTGGTGTACAGGCGCATCCCCCTGGAAGAGGCGCTGTTAACCGAGCGCTTTGGCGACGAGTACCTTGAGTACATGAGAAATACTGGTCGGTTCTGGCCGCGGATAGCCTGGGGCAGAAGAAGATCAGGCAAGGGGTAGCCGAGTGCCCCGGCGGTGGAAGAATGGAAGAGGAAGGAGGGGACGGCGATGATCAAGGTGCTGGTGGTGTACTACTCTATGTTGGGTCACGTCTATCGTATGGCCAAGGCGGTCGTGGAGGGTGCGGGGAAGGTGGAGGACACGGAGGTGACCCTGCGGCGCGTCCCTGAGACCCTGTCCGAAGAGATCCTGCGGAAGATGGGGGCCTGGGAGGTCCAGCAGGAGATGGCGCACGTACCCGAGTGTACTGTCGATGAACTCAAGTCTGCGGATGCCATCATCTTCGGCACACCCACCAGGTTCGGGAACATGTGCGGGCAGATGCGCCAGTTTCTGGACGCCACGGGTTCTCTCTGGGCCAAGCATGCGCTGGTGGGCAAGGTGGGCAGCGTGTTCACCGCCAGCGATAGTCAACACGGCGGCCAGGAGTCCACCATCTTGAGCTTTCACATCACCCTTCTACATCACGGGATGGTCATCGTGGGCCTACCCTATACCTTTGAAGGTCAGAGGCGCATGGACGAAATCACGGGTGGCTCGCCTTATGGCGCCTCCACTATTGCCGGGGCCGACGAGAAGCGGATGCCCAGCGAGAACGAACTGGACGCGGCGCGTTTTCAGGGCAGGCACGTGGCGAAGATCGCCTCGCGGTTGGCGGCGCCCGGCCAATGAGATGATCGCCGAGAAGGCACGTGCCCGGAACCTGCGTTCCGCGTGCTCTTAGGTCCTGGGGAGACGCCAGCTGAGATGACCCCCGTCGAGCCTTGACGGCCACGCTGCCCTTTGGCGGAGCGCTCGCGCAGGAGGGCTGATGTCGGGTGCAGCAGTCACCTATGTCAAACGTGAACAGGAGGCAACATGATAGTATCGACGACCCCCAGCCTAGAAGGCAGGAGGATCTCCCAGTATCTGGGCCTCGTCAGTGGAGAGGCCATCCTGGGAGCGAACATTTTCAAAGACCTCTTCGCGGGCATCCGAGACATAGTCGGAGGCAGGTCAGGGGCCTACGAGGAGGAACTGCGCCAGGCCAAACAGATCGCCATCGACGAGATGGTCGAGCAGGCCACGGTGCTGGGGGCCAACGCCGTGGTCGGTGTGGACCTGGACTACGAGACCATCGGTATCGGTTCCGGCGGCAACATGTTGATGGTGAGCGCCAGCGGGACGGCGGTGGTGGTGGAAGGCTTGTGATCTGGTCCGGTCCCGCTTCTGCCCAGCCGCCTGGCTGCTGGTCTGGCAGTGCCGCGTGGGAACAGGGAGGATCGTACTATGGAAGAGTATGACCTGATCGTGATCGGTTCTGGCGCAGGGATGAACGTGGCCTCCAAAGCCATAGAGGCCGGCATGAGGGTCGCGGTCATGGAGCGCAGCCTGTTGGGCGGAACCTGCCTCAACACGGGATGCATACCCTCGAAGATACTCATCTATCCCGCGGATGTGATCAGGGAGTTCGAGGAAGCCCAAGCCATAGGAGTCCAAGGCACGGTCACCAAAGTCGACTTTGCCCTGATGATGGCAAGGATGCGCTCCTTCGTCCAAGAGGACCGCGAGCAGATGGAACGAGGTGTGCAGACGACGAAGGGGTTGAGACTGTACCGCGAGACGGGCGAGTTTGTAGCTGAGTACCAGTTGCAGGTGGGCGACGAAACCATCACCGCGCCCAAGATCGTCATCGCCAGCGGGGCCAGGGCCCTCGTCCCGCCCATCGAGGGGCTGGAGCAGACGGGATACCTGGATCACGTTTCTCTCCTGGACCTTGAGGCGCCGCCGGAGAGCCTGATCATCATCGGAGGGGGGTACATCGCCTGTGAATATGGGCACTTCTTCTCGGCTTTGGGCACCAAGGTTACCCTCTTGGAGATGATGCCTCGCTTGCTCTCCAACGAGGAGCCCGAGATATCCGAAGTGGTGAGGCAGCGTTTCTCCCGGTACGCCGAAATCCACACCCAGTACAAGGTGGTCAGGGCGGAGCGGAAGGGTGGCCTCAAAGCGGTGAGAGCCGTGCACGGCGATGACGGCGAGGAGGTTGAGTTCAGCGCAGAGGAGCTGCTCCTGGCGGCGGGGGTTCGATCCAACTCCGACCTGCTCAGGCCTGACAAGACCGGGGTGGAGACCGACGAGCATGGCTGGATCAAGGTGGATGAGTTCCTCCAGACCACCAAGCCCAACATCTGGGCTCTAGGAGACGCCACGGGCAGACACATGTTCAGGCACACGGCCAACTACGAAGCGGAGATAGTCTGGATCAACGCCTTCACCGACCACAAGCACCAGGTGGACTACCATGCGGTGCCCCACGCGGTCTACGGGCATCCCCAGGTGGGAGCGGTGGGGCTGACGGAGCAGCAGGCCCAGGACGCCGGACACGAGATCCTGGTGGGAAGGGCTCATTACCTGGACGTGACTAAGGGCTATGCTATGGGTGAGCAAGATGGGATGGTCAAGGTGGTCGTGGAGCAAGGGACCGGCAAGATCCTGGGGTGTCACATCGTCGGTCCCCATGCAGCCATCCTGGTCCAGCAGATCGTATACCTGATGAACGCCGGTGAGCAGGATTACATCCCCCTGGCCGATTCCCAGGTCATCCATCCTTCTCTCAGCGAGGTGGTGATCAACGCCTTCGCCAACCTGGCGCCGCCCGGCCATGTGCATGTGCACTAGGGG
>DATEXS010000426.1:0-8732 GCA_035256725.1 Anaerolineae bacterium | reverse complement strand
TGGCCAGCGCCTACGATTCTTGCCCGACATCGTCGTCTCCCATCACAGCATTGCCAACCTTCGGGAGTTCGTGCAACATGAGTTCGAGCACGGTCGGTGCTTCGCGCGCGTGCGACAGCAGGGTCGATGCTTCTCGAGGCTGAGACGACTCGCGTATGTGGTCCTTTCCCCTCTCATCCCCTTGAAGATCCTGCTGAACGTGCTTTCAAACAACACCAGGAACAGGGTTTATCTGACTCACTTTCTCAGCGCGCTCCCTCTGGTTGCACTGGGGATCGCTTCTTGGTCTATGGGGGAGACGGCAGGCTACGCGGCTGGTTATCAAGGTGTCACCGCTGGCCCGCGGTGGCGGGCTGTCTGAAGTAAGGAGCGCACTATGGAGGCTAGCGACGGTCCTGTAAGATTGGGCATTATCGGTTGTGGCAATGTCACCCAGAATCGTCATCTGCCCGCCATACACTCTCTTAGCGATCTCCAGGTCGTGGCCCTAGCCGACGTCGACGATGACCGTCTCCAGCAAGCGGCCGACAAGTACGGCATCGAGAGACGGTACAGCGACTATCGGGCGCTGCTCGATGACCAAGATGTCGAAGCAGTGGCGGTCTGCGTGCCCCTTGGCTTCCACGCGGAAACGGCTCTGGCAGCCCTCGACGCCTCAAAGCACGTATTCATCGAGAAGCCGCTGGCACCAACCGTGGATGAAGCCGATGCACTAATCAGACGAGCGGCGGACTCGCGGTGTAGAATCATGGTCGGCTACAACAAGCGTTGGCACCGCCTTGTCCGGCAGGCGCGGGTCATGATACAAGAAGGAAGGTTGGGGCAGATCGAACTCGTGTCCTCGTGCTTCACAGCGGGCACTCACTACAAGCGCGACGTCCTGGAATGGAAGAAGCGCCGCGCCATGGGAGGCGGGGTCTTGATGGAATTCGCCACCCACTACTTCGATCTATGGCGCTTTCTACTGAATACTGAGGTCGACGAGGTCCACGCCTCAACCAGGTCGGACCAGTGGGACGACGTTACCGGGACTATTACGGCTCGGCTCAGCAACGGTGGGTTAGTTGCGGCGTACTTCTCAGAATGGACCACCGAGCGCAATGAGACGCACATCTTTGGCCGGAGCGGATCTATTCATCTCTCGGTCTATCGCTTCGACGGGCTGGAGTTCGTCCCACTCTCTACTTCCACCGGTCAGCTTCGACACCGATTGGCGAAAGTCGTAGACTCAGTGCGACGCCTACCCAGGGCAGCAGTCTACTTTCGAAGTGGGGGAGAATACTACGCATCATTCGTAGAACAATGGCGCCATTTCGCACGTTCGATCCGGCACGGTGTACCGGTGGAATGCACGCTGGAAGACGGCCTGCGTGCCCTGGAGGTGGCTCTCGCTGCGGTCAAGTCGGCCTCCATTGACCGGCCTGTACGAGTCAAGGAAGCTCCGCGAGAGATCACTCCGCTGCCCCAGGACCTGCGGGCCGACAACTAGCAGAGCCTAAGCGAGACAGCGACATGTCAGATCCTTGCCCATACCCGACAAGAGCGCTGATGGACAGCGACAGAGCAGGAGATCAACAATGGCCACGTTGAGAGAGAAGATCCAGCTGCTGCGGGGCCTGATCGATGGCGAGGTCGCCTACCGCGGACCCTTCTACGTACAGATCAATCCTACCAACGCCTGTAACTTGCACTGCTATGGATGTCGCTTTCACTCATCAGAGGTGTCAGGTGTGTCGCCTACTGCTGGCAACATGAGGTGCATGCCCCTTGATCTCGTCGCGACGCTTTGCGAGCAACTGCCCAGGGTGGGCACCCGCGAGGCCATAATCTGCGGTGAGGGAGAATCTCTGCTCTACCCCCATTGGCATGAATTGGTGTCGTCGTTGAAGCGCGCGGGACTATACGTGCAGCTCCTGACCAATGGCACCCTCCTGGACCAATCCACCGCAGCACTGCTCTTGGATTCGGGGCTGGATGTGCTCTATGTGTCCCTGTGGGCGACCTCCGAAGAAGAATACGCAAAAAGCTATCCCGGCACCGATCCCGAGTATTTCCGCAGGACTCTCGCTGGCATCAAACTCGTGACCGGGCTCAAGGCCAAGCGCCAGGCCCCTTCCCCGACCGTGATCCTCGCCGGACCCCTCAACCGGTACAACTACACCAGCATTGACGAGAGGATCGCCCTCGCGCATGAGGCTGGGTGCAACGGCGTGCGGTTTACCCCTTTCAAGGACCATATGGGCGAATTCGCGCAGGTCAGCGTTCCAGTTGAGCAGATCGGGAAGGTACGCGACGATCTCGCGAGATCAAAGAGGATGCTGGAATCCCTCTCCCTGACTCACAACCTGGAGCAAGCCCTCCTTCGCTATCGGCTGGGAAGGGAGATCTGGCGCCATGTTCCCTGTTACACGGGATGGTTCCACTCCCACATAAGCTTCAACGGCAGCGTCAAGCCTTGCGGGTCGTGTCCCGCTCCCCTGGGAAACCTCAACGAAAGCAGCTTCGAGGAGATATGGAATGGCCCAGAGTACCGAGCTTTCCGGGCTAAGGGGTTGACCACGAGAGGCTTGGCCTCGCTGCGCCAGCAGTGCGACTGTGATTGGTGCTGCCGCGCCCTGGACAGCTATGCGGTTCATCGCTACTTCCGATGGATTGCTCCCCTTCTGGGGCGAACCGCATGAACAGGGATCTCACCGGTAAGGGCCTCCGGGCTCTGAGGGCGCTGGCCACGCGGCGGGTGATCATCGAGTGCGACCGTATGCCCTTCGTGTTTGAGCACGTTCCTCGCCGCAAGATCCTGAACTGGATCCTGGTTGAGGCATCGATTCTGATCAAGCCGGGGCGGCCCTGGGGCTGGAGGGCGCGCGCTCAGGTCGATTCGGGAAGATGCACCGATGGAATGTACTCTCCACGATGGCCGGCGCGCCTTGCAGGTCGCCCTTGCTGCCGCCAAGTCCGCTTCCGCCGGTCAGCCCGTGAGAGTGCAGCAGGCGCCCAGAGAGATCACCCCGCTGGCGCAGGACCTGCTGGTGGACAAGTAGCGTGCCCGGAATCAAGGGGCGCCACGTCAGATCCCTGATCGCAGCGGAGAAGGCGACGATGGAAACCTACGGAGCAGGAGATTAACAATGTCCACGTTGAGACAGAAGGTCCAACTCCTGAGGGGACTGATCGACGGCGAGATTGCGCATACCGGGCCGTTCTACGTACAAGTGAATCCCACGAACCTCTGCAACTTGCAGTGCCAGGGCTGCCGATATCATTCATCGAAGATAAGAGGCCTCTCTCCTACTGATGGTGATATGAGGTACATGCCCCTTGATCTTGTCGAGAGGCTGAGTGAGGAACTGCCTAGTGTGGGCACCCGCGAGGCGACCATCTGCGGCGAGGGAGAGTCTCTGCTGTACCCTCACTGGTTCGACATGGTTTCCGCATTCAAGCGCGCGGGACTATACGTGCAGCTCTTTACCAACGGCACCCTCCTGGACCAATCCACCGCAGAACTGCTCCTGGATTCCGGGCTCGATGTGCTCAATGTATCCCTGTGGGCAACCTCGGCGGACGAATACGCGAAATGCTATCCGGGCACCGACCCCGAGAACTTCCGAAAGACTCTTGATGGTATCAAACTAGTGACCGGGCTCAAGGCCAAACACCAGACTCCTCTCCCGACCGTGATCCTCGCCGGGCCTCTCAACCGGCACAACTACAAGAGTATTGACAGGAGGATCGCTCTGGCGCACGAAGTTGGCTGCGATGGCGTCCGCTTCGCACCCTTCGTGGACTGGACCGGAGAATTCACCTCGGCCACCGTTCCAGCGGGGGAGATCGAGACAGTGTGCGAGGATCTGTCCAAGTCAAAGAGGGTCCTGGAATCCCTCTGTTTGAGTCACAATGTGGAGGAAGCCCTGTTTCGCTACAAGCTTGGCAGCGATGTCTGGCACCATCTTCCCTGCTACGCCGGATGGTTCCATGCCCACATTAGCTTTGACGGCCAAGTCAAGTCATGCGGGTCATGTACCACACCCCTGGGGAACCTCAACAAAAGCAGCTTCGAGGATATCTGGAATGGGCCGGAGTACCGAGCTTTCCGAGCCAAATGTCTGACGATGACCGGCCAGGCATCGCTGCATCGCGAATGCGATTGCAGTTGGTGCTGCCACGCCAAAGACAGCCATAAGATTCAGCGCTACATCCGATGGATTGCTCCCTTGCTGGGGCGGACCACGTGAACAGGGATCTTCCTCGAAAGGGCCTCAATGCTCTGGTATCTCTGGCCACACGGCGTGTAATGATCGAGTGCGATCGTATGCCCTTCGTCTTTGAGAATGTGCCTGTGCGCAAAATCCTGAACTGGATCCTGGTTGAGGCATCAATCCTGGTCAAACCGGAAGGGCCCTGGGGATGGCCGACGCACGCTCAGATCGAGCCTACCACCGCCTGCAACCTGCGCTGTGTCCTTTGCCCGGTCACGGAGGGGCTGAAGCGGCCTCAGAGGCAAATGGAGATGGGCACTTTCCAAAAGCTCATCGACGAGCTCGGCCAATATCTGTTCATCATCTTGCTGTGGGATTGGGGCGAGCCCTTTCTCAATCCCTCTGTCTACGACATGATCGCCTACGCGAAAAAGCGGGAGATTGGAGTAATATCCAGCACCAACGGGCACGTTTTCGCCACAGGGGACCACGCGGAGCGACTGGTTCTCTCGGGGATAGACTACATCATCGTCGCCGTTGACGGTATGACCCAGGCGACCTACGAGCAGTACCGGCAAGGTGGTGATCTGGAAACGGTCACCAGAGGCATCAGGAACATTGTGAAGGCAAGGGATGCGCTAGGCTCCAGCACGCCGTTGATCGATCTGCGCTTCATTGTGATGAAGCATAACGAGCACGAGATCCCTCAGTTGCAGGAATTCTCCCGATCCTTAGGGGTCGATGCGCTCACCCTAAGAACGTTATGCACTTATGATGACGGGGAGTATTGTGTCACCGAGGTCGACGGCAGCGCCTTCGTGCCCGAGAATCCGGCCTACCATCCGTTCACACTTGATCCACTGAGCCAGTCCCGCATCCGCCGCAAGGTGAACCCCTGCAAGGTGCTGTGGAACAACCCGGCCATCCACTCTGATGGCAAGGTATTCCCTTGTACCTTCGATCCCCATGGCCGCAATGCCCTCGGTGATCTAGAAGGGAGCAGCTTCGCAGGCATCTGGTGGGGCCCAGCCTATCGGGAACTACGTCGCAGGTTCCGCACGGACCACCAGGGGCTGGCCCTGTGTCGAGACTGCACGTATGCCTTCGAAGGCGGATCCATGGGTGAGGAAAGGGACAGGCAGGCCTTTTTCTTCAACAGTCAATCAGGCGGCAGCAAATCTCCTGTGACCGGACAACCGCACACCGAATAAGCGGAGCCTGCTAGCTGGTTTCCAGGTAATGGGAGTACCGCATCGTTCGTGGGGCGAATCCGACCATGACAGATTACAGTTCTCCAGCAATGTCCGTAATACTCATCACCCCCGATTGCTACCAGACCATCCACCTGGCCGTGACCTACCTGCTGGCTCAGTCGGTGAGAGACCAGTTGGAGATCGTGATCGTGGCGCCCTCGGCGGATAGGCTAGAGGCCGACGAGTTGGCGTTGGCGAGCTTTCACAGCTTTCAGATCGTGGAGATCGGCGAGATCAAGAGAGTAGGTGAAGCCAACGCCGCGGGGGTTCGTCGAGCACGCGCGGGCGTGGTCGCCTTCGTCGAGGACCACTCCTATCCTCACCCTGGTTGGGCTGAAGCCCTCATCGAAGCACATCGTGAACCATGGGCGGCAGTCGGACCCGTCGTAGACAACGCCAACGGGGATTCGGTGGTTGGCTGGGCGGACTTCCTCGTCGGGTACGGGCCCTGGTTGGATCCTGCACGCGCGGGCATACGCGACTTCGTGCCAGGGCACAACAGCAGCTACAAGCTCGCTCTCCTGCTGGATTATGGGCTGGACCTGGAAGGCATGCTGGAATCGGAAACAACTCTCCACTCAGACCTGCGGCGGAAAGGCCACCAACTCTACCTGGAACCAGGGGCGAAGATCTCGCATCTGAACTTCGAGAAGCTCTCCGTTTGGATACAGGCCCAGTACTACAGCGGGCGGGCGTTCGCCGCCCCACGCTCGGAGCACTGGCCCCTCACCCGCCGCTTGCTCTACTTCGTCGGTGGGCCTCTGATTCCCTTCGTGCGCTTGAGACGCATTCTTGAGCAGGTCCGGGGGTCCCGACGGCCGGGCGCTCCTCCCACAGCGGTGTGGCCCGTGCTGCTTCTCGGTTTGGGAGTAAGCGCAGCCGGCGAAATGATAGGCTATACCTGGGGTGCTGGAGATGCCATAGAACGCCGATGTGATCTTGAGTTTCACCGTATTCGACACCTCCACAAGAGCGGCAGCCCTCCAAGCCCAGGAGCAAGACCTCAACCTGCGCCATAGCCGTGAAGTGGGTGGGCGAGGCAGGTTCTCTCCGAGCCGGAACAGGACCCTTGGGGAAGCTCTCGGGCTTGACGTTTGCGTACTATTGGATCAGCCATGGCCAAACTAGAACTCAAGGACTCGCTAGCAGCAGGGATGAGGACGGCAACCTTCGCGATCCGCATCTGGTGGACTAACCACGGAACTACCGTTCTTCGCCTGGCGTGCGCGGTCATGGCCGTTCTTGCAGCGTTGAAGCTGGGAGACGAGTTTCGCCGATTGCTGTTGGATCCGGGCCACAACGGCGCGGTCGACACGAGGATATTGAATCAACTGGTACGTGAGTGGTTTGAGGGTAGGCCGTTGTACCAAGACCTCGTCCCTGCAGTCCATCCGCCTGCTACGTATGTGTTGCTCTGGCCGCTTCTTGGCTGGCTGGACTTCACGCCCGCGCGCTGGCTTTGGGCGGTCACCTCCGTAGCCACACTGGGCTGGTTGGTCTACCTGATTGCCCGAGAAAGCGGCGCAGACACGCGTCTGGAGTATCTCTTTGTGGCCCTCTTGGCCCTCTCCATGAACGCGACGGGAGTGACCATCGGCAACGGTCAGCTGATTGTGCACATACTGCCCATGCTCTTATGCGCGCTGCTCTTGCTCCACCGAGGCCCTGGGCGTTGGAACGTCCGCCTGCTGACGGTGGGCATGCTGCTCTTCACCCTTGTACAGCCGACCATAACGGCACCCTTTTTGTGGATCGCGCTCTTCACTGGCGGCGGTCTGGTGACCACCGCCCTGATCACTCTCGGATACGCAGGGCTAACCCTCTTTGCGGGTTCGTTCCAAGAGTCCACCATGATGGTCTTGGCGCGAGGGTGGATGGAGCGGGCGACTGCGGTCGCAGTGGCTGGAGGATATGCAAACCTTCACATGTGGCTTGCCTACTTCGATCTGCAGGTATGGATCCTGTGGGCATCGTTGTTGGCCTTCGCGGCTCTGGGTTTCTGGATCTATCAACATCGCAAGGGCGATTTCTGGATTCTCCTCGGGGTCACGGCTCTCGTTGCGCGTCTCTGGGCCCATCACCGCGTGTACGATGACGTCTTGATCTTGCTGCCCATGGTGGCCCTATTCCGCATCGCCAAGAGCAAGGCCTCATCTGAAGGCACCAGTATCGCGACTGGTCTGCTCCTAGGGGCGACGATACTGGCCATGCTCGCACCAGCTCGGTGGGAGCATTTCCCGTGGCCATGGTCTCTTGTTTTCACGGGTGGGCACACGGTAGTATGGGTCTCTGTCTTAGGCTTCCTTCTAGACCGGGCGCGGCGTGACCAGAAAGCCGACATCTAAGTGACCGACTCGCAGATCATGCATCACGCACGGAGACTAGTTGAAGGGACGGTCGGCGTCTTCCTCGCCGAAGCTCTCGTCCTGCCCACGGGCCTTCTCGTGGCGGCATTCCTCACGCGCCGTCTTGGCCCGGAGGGCTATGGCCTGTTTGTCCTCTCCGTCACAGTTGTCATGTGGATGGAATTCACTATCGCGTCGATCTTCTCCAGGCCCACCATCAAGTTCCTGGGAGAGGCGGAGGATTGGCAGCCCATCGCGACTACTGTGTTGAGGATATATCTCCTGGCCAGTTGTGCGGGCATGGTTGTGTTGTGGCTCGTGTCTGCCCCGATCGCGCGATTCCTTGACGAGCCCAGGCTGGCAAGCCTTCTGAGGCTGCTTGCGCTCGACATCCCTCTCTACGGTCTGGGCCACATGCACCGGGACGTCTTGGTGGGGATCGGACGTTTCCAGCAGCGTGCTCTAGCCAGCGCTGGCAGGTGGATCTCGAGGCTGTTCCTGGTCGTCCTGCTGGTTCAGCTGGGCCTTTCCTTGCCCGGTGCGCTCTTGGGCACCATCGGCGCCTCGTTGGTGGAACTGATCGTCGCCCGCGTCTATGTTCGTCCATCCCTATTCGGCGCCAGCGCCTTCGCCGCCCGGCGGCTGTGGGGTTATGCCGCGCCGCTGATGCTGTCTGCGCTGGCCATGCAGCTCTTCAGCAAGCTAGACCTGTGGGCAGTCAAGGCTTTGGGCGGAACTGCGAGCCACGCAGGCATCTACGGCGCGGCACAGAACCTATCACTGGTACCTGGCGTGTTCTCACTCTCGTTTACACCGCTTCTCCTGTCTGCCCTGAGCAGCGCACTGGGCTCCGGCAACATCGACGATGCCCACGAGCTGGGCAGGAGTGCGTTGCGAGTGGTCATGCTCTTGTTACCTCTGGCTGGAATGACTGCC
This sequence comes from Anaerolineae bacterium, assembly GCA_035256725.1. GTDB lineage: Bacteria > Chloroflexota > Anaerolineae > UBA7937 > B3-Chlor > JAUVXJ01. The sequence continues at coordinate 2 of DATEXS010000426.1, read as the reverse complement.
GG
>DATEXS010000425.1:0-9124 GCA_035256725.1 Anaerolineae bacterium | reverse complement strand
GCTGTGTGGAGCAGAAGGCGAGAGGCGGTGTTCTGGCTGGTCAGTGGCCTCGTCTTCTTCACCCTGGCGTTGGGACCGTATCTACACGTGGCAGGACGGCAGTTGCCCATCCCGCTGCCGTATCTGGGGCTATACCGACTGATTCCTTTTTTCAGTATCGCCCGTTCCGTGAGCCGGTTCGACGTGATGGTCATGCTTAGCCTGGCCGTCTTGGCGGCTCTAGGCTTGCAGGGGGCGCTGCGGCGCCTGGCTGCCCGCAGCGGCACGGTCGTTGCCCTATTGGGTGTGGCCCTGGTCTGCTTTGAGTTCCTGCCGGTTCCCTATCCTCTCACCGCAGTGGAAGTGCCCTCTTTCTACGAGGGCCTGGCCGCGGAGCAGGAGGAGTACGCCATCCTGGAGTTGCCCATGGATTGGGACCGCCCCGCCCACCTGCTCTACCAGACGGTGCACCGCAAGCCCATCAGCGCGGGTTATGTAACCCGCCCCAACCCCCTATCGCTGGCAGACAGGTTACCCGTCTTGCAGCAGTTCCGCTTCCTGGGACCTGACATCATCGCTCAGGATCCGGCAGACATCGCGCCCGAGGTCTTTGGCTTCCTGGGCGTGAGGTATGTGATCCTCCACGAGTACATGCTGCCCCCTGGAGAGGAGCGGGAGGCCACCTTGAGCCTGATCGACGAGGTATTCGGCCGACAGTCGCCTGTCTATCAGGATGGCCGGATGACTGTGTATCTGGCCGCAGATCAGGATCAGGAGGGAGGCTCGCCTTTTCTAGTGCTGGGAGAGGGGTGGGGGAGGCGACACCTGCGGGGCGGTATGCCGGCAAGGGCATTGGGGCAAGAGGCCAGCTTGACCATCGTGGCGCCCGGTGATACCGAGATGAGTTTGACCTTCACTGCCTTCAGTAGCCAGGGTACACGCTCTCTGGAGTTGTCCCTGAACGACGAGCCAATCGCGGAGTACCAGATCGGTGCCCGAAGGGCCGATTTCGAAACTGACCCAATATCTCTGGCTGACGGCCCGAACACGCTGCGATTCGTGGACCAGAGTGAGGGCGAGCCAGCCATCGTCTTCACCTCCCTTGGTCTGAGCGACGACTGAGAGGTCTAGTCCGAACCCTCTTCCCTGGTTAGAAAGTCAAGAGAGCCGGTGTGGCTCAGGTGGGTGAGCCTGGGCCCCCACTCGTCGAAACGTAGCGTCGTGACCGAGGCGGGGGAAACCCAGATGCGCCCCACGAGGTCCAGGGGCAGTCCGATGTAGTGGGCAACGGTCACCCGAATGGGGTCAGCGTGGCTGACCACAACGATATTACCCTCCGGATGGTCTTGAAGGATCTGCTCCAGCGCTGCCACCACCCGTACCTGCACTTCGTACGTCGTCTCCGCTCCGGGAAAGCGCGTCCTGCTGGGATGCCGCAGCCACTGTTCCCACTGTTCCGATTTGAAGACCTCCTGCATGGGCTTGCCATCGAGCTCACCGTAGTGGCTTTCCCCGATAGCTTCTCTGACCTCCATCTTTAGCCCGTGCGACCTGGCGATGGGTTCCGCTGTCTCCACCGCGCGCTCGAGGGGGCTGGAGTAGATGGCTTCCAGGGGCACAGGCTCGAGCCACTCTGCCAGGCGAGCGGCCTGCGCTTGTCCTTTCTCGTTGAGCGACACGCCCGGGGTCCAGCCGGCGACGCGTTTGCCCACCCAATCGTTCAGCGCGTGGCGAATAAGCAACAAACGGTTCATGATGCCTCTCTAACTGGTCGTCCTTGGCCGTACACCAGCCACCGGTACGACTTCTCGATGCGGTCCCAGTTCTCCTCCCTGTCCAGGGACCAAAACCTGCCTATGACTGATACCAGTCGGCCTACCCGCAACTGGGCGGCATCCTCCTCGACCTGCTCGATGTACCTGGCCCCGCTCTCCGGGTGCTCTCCTCTGCGGCCCAGCATGGAATGGACGTAGACCTCGTCGAGCCCCTCTCGCCGGGCCAGTTGGAGCAGCGCCAGCAGATGGTCCACCGAGCCGTGGGAACTGTAGAAGGAGACGATGCCCAGGAGATGCAAGCGTGTCCCGTCTCTTTTCGCCCCTCTCATGGCCCACAGGAAGGCCTCGTTCTCAAAGAACGATCCATCCTCGATAGCCTCCTCTATGCGCAATCTATCGGAGGGGATCCTGCGTCCCGCCCCCAGGTGCAGGTGCCCGGCCTCCGAGTTGCCCACCGTCCCCTCGGGCATGCCGACCGCCTTGCCTGATGCCTTGAGGGTGGTGAAGGGAGATTCCTTCCGCAATCTGTCCATCACCGGGGTGTTTGCCTGGGAGATGAGATTGCCATGGATCTCCTCTCTATGGCCCCAGCCGTCAATGATGAGGAGCAGGACCCGCCTCCTGTCGGCGTCGATAGGTTTGCCATCGAGAAGGCTATCCCCGGTCATCTCGGCTGGCTTGGGGATGCCCAGCAGGTGAAGCACAGTAGGGGCAACGTCGGTCAAGCCTCCTCCGTCACGCAGTGCGAAGTGATCCGGGGCGATGAGAATGAAGGGGACGGGGCTATCGGTGTGGCCGGTGTCTATGGCGCCATCGGGGTAAAGCCACTTCTCCACGGTTCCGTGGTCGGCGGTAATAACCGCCGTGACCCCCGCTGTCGCCGCGGCCTCCACCACTCGACCGATGTGGTAGTCCACGGTCTCCACAGCCCGCTGGACGGCTCCCTCGTTTTCGATGTGACCCACCACGTCCACGTTGACGAAGTTGGCGATGATGGCGTCGTAGCTCGGATCCGCGATCTTCTCCAGCACGGCGTTGGTGACTCCAGCGACGTTCATCTGAGGAACCAGGGTGTAATCATCGACCCTGGGCGAGGGCACTAAGATCCTCTCCTCCTCTGGGAACGGCTCGTCCACCTTGCCGTTTAGGAAGTACTGGAGGTGGATGGCCTTCTCCGATTCGGTGATCTTGACCTGTCTCAGCCCATGATCGCTGATCACCTGGCTCAGCGTGTGATTTGTCCCACCGAGCGGGGGAAAGGCCACCTCGACTTCCAGTGTCTCGTCGTACTGGATCATGGTGGCGAAGTGGGCCTTCAGTCCCTCTTCCACGGGGAACTTGTTGAAATGAGGGTCCACGAAGGAGCTGGTTAGCTCAACCTCTCTTTCCCCACGGATGTTGTAGAAGATGACGTAGTCGCCATCTTGTATCCTGCCCACCGGTTGTCCCTCTCGATCCACGAGAACCAGGGGCTCGAGGGCTTCGTCTTCCTCGCCACGGGCGTAGGCCTCTCTCACGGCCTGGGCCATGATGTGTTGGTGGGTATCCGGGTGCTTTCTGGCCTTTTGGTCCTGGCTTGGGAATCTCGGGCTCGCCCAGCCACCGAATTCGAGTCTCGGGGGAGCGTGGGTCGCACGCAGGCTGGGGCCGGAACATCGTGATCGCTCTCGTCACAGGGGACTGAGATGGGGACTCGCGTCACCCGGAAGATGATTGTAGCCCAGACGGGGTCCACTCACAAATGGCTGGAGTCAGCTCGGCAGACTACAGCCATCGCGGCGGCGCTCGTCCAGGCACGGCGTGGACCGTCGATGGGATACCCCTGGTAGGATGGGCAATTGACAGATCAGCGGACGGGTGCTAGACCCTCCCCTGCGCGGCTATCTGAGAGTGCCGAGGTCTGCAGGGGAGTGCGCCCGGCGGGAAGGAGGGGAAGGTCCTTCAGCGGGGCAGGTCTGGCTCTGACAGGCCCAGATAGGTGGCTCCTTCTGGAAAACCTTGCCGGACGTGGTCTTTAAGCAGAGCTCCGAGGACCTTGGGATAGACGGGATACTGCTCCAACTCGTCCAGGTCGAAGAAGCGGGCGTCGAAGATGACTTGCCGACGCTCAGTCAGCTCGGGATCCGTGCCCACACCCAGCGCGCCGCCGGTCACCCTTCCCAAGAAGTACAACTCTACACAGTGGGATCGTTCCCAGATCCATTCCAACCAGTAGATGAGCCTGTCGATCTCCACCTCGAGGCCTGTTTCCTCTTTCACCTCTCTGGACGCGGCATCGAGGGCCGACTCTCCCTCGTGGACCAGTCCCCCCGGTGCCATCCACCATACCCTTTGGGCCTTGGCGGACCTGTGGCCAACCAGAAGTACCCGCTCATCCTCCGCAACCAGAGTACGCACCGCCAGTAGCTTGCCGCTTGGCCCCAACTCTATCCTTCTTTCTTCCGTAGGAACGGTAGTTTTCATTATACCACTCAGGCCACATGTCTCACAGCTTGAGGCAGCTAGTTCTCAGAGACTACTGTCACCTCTCGGCAGCCGACAAGGGAACAGTTCTCTGCTGTTGCCAATTTCCGTTCTTTTCAGTACAATGGTCCATGGACGAGCAGTCGGCGCGTCCCAAGGAGGGAAGTTTGTCCAATTTCCATTATGGCGGTCAGGCGGTCATCGAGGGGGTAATGATGCGCGGACAGACGACCATGGCTGTGGCGGTCCGCGACCCCTCGGGCAACATAGTGCTGCACTCGGAGCCACTGTCCGGCCGGGTCTATGATAGCACCTGGCGGAGGGTTCCCTTCGTGCGCGGTTTGCTCATGCTCTGGGATACCCTGGTGTTGGGCACGCGCACCCTCATGTACTCCGCCAACATCGCCCTCGCCGAAGAGGATGTGAAGCTCACGACCCCCGCTATCACGGCGACTCTGGTCTTCTCATTGACCGTGGGCATTGGCTTGTTCTTTGTGCTGCCCCTCGTCTTGGTTGGTCTCGTTGACCGATTCATAACCTCCGACATACTCAGCAATCTGCTCGAAGGCGTGGTCCGTTTGTCTGTGCTGCTGTCATATCTCGCTCTAATCGGGTTGGTGCCAGATGTCAGGCGCGTGTTCGCCTACCACGGCGCCGAGCACAAGACAATCAGTGCCTTCGAGAGCGGCGCTTCCCTGGAGACCACAGACGTAGGCGCCTATAGCACAGCACATGCAAGATGCGGCACCAGCTTCCTATTGGTCGTTGTGGTCATCTCAGTGGTCCTCTTCGCCTTCCTGGGGCGACCTCCCATGGTCTGGCGGATGATCTCCCGGATTCTGCTTGTCCCCGTGATCGCTTCCGTTGCCTACGAACTCATCAGATTCAGCGCTGACCATCGCGGCAATCCGCTGGTGCGCGCGTTCGTCGCACCGAGCCTAGCTCTCCAGAGACTCACCACCCGGGAGCCTGACGAGTCGATGGTGGAGGTTGCGATAGCGGCGCTGAAACCGGTTCTCTCCGCGGATGGTGTGGCCGAGGGGGTTGATTGACGGCAGCGGCCATCCACCGTATCGTGCGCTTACAGTAGTCTGACCGATCGGACGAAAGGGGGGAGCGCCTCGATGTCCGCAATACAGAGGGAGGATATCAGAAGTCGCGCGGAGTCCTACAACCTTCAGGGTCTGGCTTGTTACGACAAGTGGCAGGTGGATGACGCGATCAGGAACTTCAGGGAGGCGGTGCGCCTTGCCCCCGATGATCCCGAGTACCACCTGAACCTGGCCCGAGCTCGGGCTCGCTTCGGCCAATGGGAGGAGGCCCTGACCTCACTGCGGGACTTCCTGGAGCTGGAGCCTGACACCAGGCTACATGAACGCTTCCGTGCGCTCTTTGAGGTGGGAATGGATCCGGTGGAGTCGGCGCTAACCCGGGCCATGACGAACCAGGGCCTGCCACTGGAGGAGATCGCCGCCGCCATGCAGATGTGGTGGGAGTTCCGCATCGCGGCTGGTCGGCGGATGCTGCCCATGCGCAAGCCTGAGGTTTGGGCCGCAGCCGTAGACTACACCGTTAGGAAGCTGAACTTTCGTCAGATCACGCAGAAGGACACGGCGGCGCACTATGGCGTCAGCGAGGGTGCGTTGAGGTCGCGCTACCAAGACCTGGTTGACACGCTGGACATCATGCCCTGCGATTATCGCTACTTCCGAGGGGAGAAGAATCCTCTGGACATGCTAGTGCAGGCTGCCATAATGTTGGACAAGCTGGAGAAGCAATTCAGAGAACCCTAAACCGGGCGCTGGCGGTTCCGTCAGCATCTGGAGCCGGCTCTTTCTCCCGAGCTGTGCTGGGCTGATAGTCTGTCAAGAGGTTGGCTGAACTATGACGCAGGAGGGCCTGTAAGGCCCTCAGCTTTTTCTGGCGACTGGAATCGGAGTTTCCTTACCTGCAGAGTCTGTTCTTGGCGACACAGCGTGGCCAGGAACGATGCCTCATGACTGACGGAGGCGGGAAGCTCCTTATGGCACCACAACCGACCAGGGTGCGCTGCAAGCGAGCCCCAACTCGAACAGTGGGGGAACTCCCGTCCCGACACACGGGATCGTGGGGCCAACCTGCTGATGGCAGGAGAGGGCCCGGCGGACCTGGGGCGGATAGGCCACGTGGGTTCAGCGTATGCCGTTTCGGCAGCAATACGCGGAGAATATTGACATTCAGGCTACCATGTGCTATACTGTGAGGTGATTCGGCATGCTCAAGGAGGGCAGATGAAGCCGAGGGTGGATGATCTGGACCGAGCGATCCTGAAGTGCCTGAATGAGGACGGGCGCATGGCCTGCGCGGAGATAGCTCGACGGGCAGGCCAGGTCCCGGTCAGGACCGTAAGGAGCAGACTCAGAAGACTGATCGATAGCGGCGTGGTCTCACTGTGCGCCGGCGCCGTACCGGAGGCTTTGGGGTTCGGGATCAGGGCTGACATCGTCATCGATGTAGAGCCGGGTAAGATGAACGCGGTGGCCGCCAGGCTCTGCGAGTTGGACCAGGTCTGTTATGTGGCTCTATCCACCGGTGATTTTGACATTTCCGCCGCCTTCGTGGCGACCGACATAGACGCCCTGCGCACGTTTGTGACCGAGACCATCCACGACATTCCAGGGATCGATAGGACCAGGGTGAACGTGATAACCAAGGTGTTCAAGCGCAGTTGCTGCTGGGACTTCCCGGAAGAGTTGCCGTAGCACTTCGGGGTGCCGCCCGTGGTTCGCGGAAGTGCAACACGTGCGCCAGGACCGAGTTGTCCATAGCAGAGAAAGTGGTGCGTCGTTGGACGCGGCCTGGCCAGGTGGGGCTGGGGATGTGCCCTCCTTCGAGGGGAGTAGTTGAAAGGGGTGTTTGCGCAGTCTGCGGATAGGACAATGATAGACTACCACAGAGGACTCAGGTTCCCTCTGTGGAAGGAGGCAAAGAATGGCTCGTCTTCATGAATACCAGGGGAAGGAGCTGCTCAAGTCGCACAAGGTGGCAGTGCCAAAGGGTCGGGTGGCCTCGACCCCCGAGGAAGCGCGGCAGGTGGCCGAGGAGCTGGGGGGCGAAGTGATGGTCAAAGCCCAAGCCTGGGTTACCGGACGTGCGAGCATGGGGGGTATCCGTCGGGCAAGCACGCCGGAGGAGGCAGAGTCGGTGGCTCGTGAGATGCTCGGCATGCCAGTGAAGGGATTCACTGTGAGGCAGGTGCTGGTGGAAGAGCGATTGGACATTGCGCAGGAGTTCTATGCCGGCGTGATAGTCGATGATCGATCCCAGGCCCCAGTGGTGATCTTCAGCAGCATGGGCGGAACGGGCATAGAGGAGATAGCTCGAGAGCATCCGGACAAGGTCGCTCGCCTGACAGTGGACATCGTCGAGGGCCTTCAGGATTACCAGGCTCGGGATCTGATACGCACGGTTGGCATGCACGGCGAGTTGCTCAGGAGTCTCGGGGCGGTGGTGGAGAGCCTCTACCAGGTGGCGCGTACGTACGAGGCGCGTTCTGCGGAGATCAACCCCTTGGTGGTGACTGGAGACGGGAAAGTCGTGGCAGCAGACTGTCGCGTCACTGTGGACGACTACGCCGTCTTCAGACATCCGGAGCTGGGGATTGAGATCGCGCGGGAGTTCGACCGACCGCCCACTGAGCTGGAGAAGATCGCCTATCAGGTCGAGGCCAAAGATTATCGGGGCACCTTCTATTTCATCCAGATGGCGGAAGGCTTCGAGAAGGGCGAGGGATACATCGGTTTCCACGGCGCTGGGGGCGGCGGGTCGATGATGTCGATGGATGCGCTGCTGAGCAGGGGCTACAAGTTGGCCACCTACGTGGATACCAGTGGCAATCCACCGGCCTCCAAGGTCTATCGGGCCGCGAGGATCGTCCTCTCCCTGCCAGGCATCGATGGCTACTTCGCCTCGGGTTCGGGAGTGGCGAGCCAGGAGCAGTTCCATTCAGCCAGGGGCCTCGTGAAGGCCTTCCTGGAGGACCACCTCTTGGTGCCAGCGGTCATCCGTTTGGGCGGGAATATGGAAGAGAAGGCCATGGAGATACTGCAGAGGGCGGCTCCCCAGATTCCTGCGCCCTTGGAGGCGTACGGCAAGGATGACTCAGCCGATTTCTGTGCCGAGCGACTCGATGCGCTGATCAAAGAGGGCGAGATCAAGGACCTCCCTGTTCCTGGGCCTCGTCCCGAGCCGCAGGAGCCCTACACATTCGAGAGCCCAACGGGCACCGTCACCTATGACCACGCGGTGTGCGATACTTGCGAGAGCAAGGTGTGCGTCAAGGAGTGTGTACGCCAGATACTCAAGCTGGAGGATGGAAGGCCCGTGCTCAATATTACCCGCGAAGACGCCAAGCGGGGCCGATGTGTCGAGTGCCTGGCCTGCGAGGTGGAATGTCATTTCGCGGGGGCTGGGGGCGGGCACGTCGATCTTGCCATCCTGGGCCTGGAGGAGTATCGGAAGGGCTTGCTGAAGCACTAGCCACCAAGCCATTGCCGGTCCAAGGGAGAGGTTAGCGACCAGAAAGGGTTGTGAGCCATGTCGATTCTTATAGATCAAGACAAGCGGGTTCTCGTCCAGGGGATCACTGGCCGTGAGGGGATAGCCAGGACGCTCTTGATGACGGAGTACGGCACCAACGTAGTGGCGGGATGCACCCCGGGACGCGGTGGCGAGGAGGTGGAAGGGATTCCGGTCTTCGACACGATCTCGGAGGCCTGGGAAAAGGCTGGTCCCCTGGACGTGAGCGTGCTGTTCATACCGGCGCCGGTGGTGAAGAGCGCCGCCCTGGAGGCCATCGACGCCGGCATCAAGCTACTGGTGATCATCCCTGACCGTGTTCCCATCTTCGATGTGCTGGTCATTGCCAG
>DATEXS010000424.1:0-4974 GCA_035256725.1 Anaerolineae bacterium | reverse complement strand
GGTCATAGAAGAGGGCGACGTGGAGCAAACCCCGGTGCGGCTGATCGCCCTGGCGGAGAGACTGCTACTGATGCGCAGCCAGTTTCATCCCCCTCAGGCGGTGCGAGAGATGTTCGAGGCCGCTGGCGGGCGGGTGCGCCTGGAGCGCGAAGGGGCGAAGTTCTGGGCGGTAGTGGAGGCTGCGGCGGCTTCGAGCGAGGAGTGACTTGCCTCTTAGCCCTTGTAGATGTCGCCCCGGGGACCGATAGCGTGGACCACCATCACCATCTCGTCGGGATCCACCTCGTAGACAGCCCGCATCTCGCCGATCCGGAGGCTGAACAGCCCCTCCAACTCGCCCCGAAGCCTCTTCCCTCTCAGCGGGTCGGCCCTGACCCTCTCCAAGGCTTTGATGATGCGCGCTCTCATCGCCGGCGTGAGCCTTTCCAGGGTTCTCGCGGCCTGCCGGCCTAAGACGACCTCATACATCCAGCTTGGCCTTGAGTTCGTCCAGGGGGACGAATTCCTCTTTCCTCCCCTCGGCCCAGGCCTTACGCGAGCGCCTCAGGTCCTCGGCCAGTTCCTCGTTGCCAAGGATCTCCGCCGTCGCCTCCCACTCCTCCCTCTCACGCAGATAGGCAGCAAAATCAGCGAGGGCTCTGATCCTGTCCTCGGAAAGCGATTCCATCTCTTCCAGCAGCCTATCCCTGTAGCCGCCCTTCGCCATTCTTCTCTACCCCTCTCTTAGCGCCCGGCACAGCGACCCACTGCTGATTCTACCCGGTGTGTGCCGGGGAGGCAAGATCCACTGTCAGGACCTGAAAGACGAGCGTGGCAGATGTCGCTGGACTACCCTCCTTCGACCAAGCTCAGCACGCGGCTCAGGACGCGGCCTTCCAGTTAGGCTCAGGGGGCGGCTTCGATGCGCCCCTTGCCACCTTTCCCCTTCGGCTCTGCTCAGGACATGCTTCGTCAAGCTCAGGGCGCGGCTCAGGGTCCGTCCCGCGCCACGACGGGGAAGACCGGCTGAAGCCGGTTAGTTGCTAGGGAATGCATCCAGGTGGCGAAACCCGCAATTCAAACCCTCGGCCTGCGGAAGAATGGAGACGGTGTAGCAGAGCGTGCTCCAACCCGCGCCCGCTCTTCCGCACCAGGGCATTCCGCAGCCCACCTTCTGCTGAGCTTCCTCCAGCGAAGAGAACTCCCAGGGCGCCCAGTCGGCAGCAAGCATGTCGCCACTCCCCCTGTCCCAGATGGCAACCTTAGTCTCGATAAGGATCTGGCCCAGGGGAATGGGGACCACGATCGTGTCGGGATAGGGGTCCATGCCCTCACCCCAGGAGGCAAAGGAATGCGGGCCGCAGTCCGTAACACGCCCCCCCCTGAGCAGGCAGCCGGTCGCAGCATCTGCGTCGCAATTCCCGTAGAATTGCTTAGTTTGTCCGTTCACTGCCAAGAGCCAGGCAGCATAGAAATCGCAATCCCCATCGAACTGGTCATCGAACTCGTAACTGAACTCGATGGAATCGAACGTGACCATGGCATAGTTAGGGCACTGCGGCAGATCGTAGTCGTTGTCCGGCGTCAGAGCGCTCAAGTTGGACTGCGCTTCCCCCGCCACGGCGCGAACCTGCCAACTGATGCGCCCACCACAAAGCGTCGGCAGCCTCACCACGGCCGATCGGCTCGTCGGACCCACCAGCGACCATCCACCACCGGCATTGTACGGCACCCCGTTAAGCAGGATCTGGAAGCCGGAGATCTTGTTTGGATCTCCGTCCCACTTCCAGGTGATCAGCCGCAGCAGTGGATCCATGGGAAGTGCCGAACGGGGCGTGCCCTCGGACACTTCATAAGGGACCCGCATGCTCGGATCGTCGTAGCTGAAGGTGGTGGTCAGGCCGCTGGTGTCCAGCGCCCCCGCCAAAGGCTTGATGGCCACGCCGATCTCGAAGCCGGTCCCCGGCAAAGCACGCCTGGCACCGTCCCAGGTTGACCTGGGGTACTTGCCGCTGAAGGTCCCGAACTCGCTCAGCTCGCCCCCCAACCAGCCCCAGCATTCCCCCTCGACGTCCAACGACTCATCTCCTGGGATGGGCACCACCAGCTTCGTCTCGTCACTGGCCCAGGGAGAGAAGTTGTCCCCCCATAGCGCGGGTTGCACGAAATCGTCGAAGGAGCTGGCCTCGGGCACTCGGACATGACGCGCACCCTCAAAGGAGAGGTAGCAGTAAACCTGATCATATTGGCCAGGCATTGTCATGTCCAGCGCCTCTACCTGCAAGTGCGTGGCCACCGCTTGGGGGCAACCCCCCTCAGCGACCAGCGCCCCGACCTTGTTGCTGGGCTGCTTTCCCCAGAAGCTGGCCGCCTCCACCCAGAGGATGAAGGCTCCCTCGCTGGGCGCGGGAAACTCCAACCAGGCCTGGCCTCCGGCTGCCGGCTCCAGCTCGGCGATCACCCTGGGATCCTGACCCAGGTTCCAAAGGTACCAGACCTCGTACCGCTCTTCGTTGTCGGCGTTGTCCATCCAGCGCAGGCGTATGTTGCAGCCTATCACCTCGGCCTGGAGATCGGTGGGCGCAGCAGGCGGTGACCCTGCCCTCACGAGGTCCAGCAGAGGCCCGATGTCGATGAGCGCATCTGGGCTCAAGATGCCGAGGCGGGCGCCGGTGGGCGGAGGCAGGGGACCGCCGGCCGGAGGCTGACCTTCACCCGTGGGCAGCGTCGGCCCGACGCTTGGGCCCTCAGTCCCCGGCAGCGCCTCGGACTGAGGGGGAGGCAGCACCACCTCGCTGCCTTCAGGCGGCCCTTGATCGCCCAGGCCAGGGTTCAGTTGCCGCACGGTCTCCGGGTCTGCATCGTAAGCCGCCGCGATGTCCTCCAGGGTCTCGCCCGCCTGGACAGTCACCAGTCGCGCAGGCTCATCTGGGCCGGGCCTTTCCACCCCACCGACGTTCACTGGCCAGCTATCCCCCATGATGCCCGCAGCGTTCACCGCCCTCACCAAGAGCGTGTGCAGGCCTTGGGACACAGTCAGATCGAAAGAGACGTAGAAGGGGGAGACGCCCTCCGGAGCGCGGCTATTCTCCGTGTCCACCGGCTCCCCATCAACCCACAGTTCAACGCGCGTGATGGGGATGCCGCCGAAGGCGGTGACCGAAACGGGGAGGTAACTCCCCGCCAGGGTTGACGTCCCGGAAGCCGGGTAGGTGATGGTCACGCTCGGGGGCTCAAACTGCGTCTTCAACTGTTGTTGCCGAATGCGCAGGACAACGAAGACGCCCAGTGCAACCAGAACCAACGCGGCAAGCACAGAGACAGTAATCACGGACCATTCGACACAGCCGCGACGCTTGTTCACAGCAGCCCTCCCTTAGCCTGTGCAAGTGTCCCACACGCTGACGGTGCACACCGCGCCACCCCGCTCAGTACTCGGCGATACCGAAGGAGCCGGTGCCCCACCAGGACACGTTCCCTCGAGGGGAACCGTCCGTAGCTCGTATACGGTACTGCATCGTCCCCGAGCAGATGGCGTGCTCCGCCGGGATGTAGGTCGCGCTCCAGTTGTTCCCGCTCCCGGAGAAGGACCCGCACCATTCCTCTCCGCCCTCACCTACGAGGGTGCAGTACAACTCCACCGAGGCGACGCCGGAGGGATCAGTGACCCTGGCACTGATCTCGATCTCTCCAGGATCCTCCAGGCAGTAGACGTAATTGACTGACTGCTGGACATTGGCTATGCTAGGCCCCTCGGTATCGGCGATCACGGAGACGGTCACGGTTTGGCTCACCTCACCTCCCGGCCCCCTGGCCAGCAAGGTATAGTTCGTGGTCTCGCTGGGACACCTCTCCCTGAAATCGGGAGAGGTTACACCCTCCCCGTCGAAGTATATCGCAGTGGGGTTGCCCTCCACGCGCCAACTGACGGTGGCGCACTCCCCCTCCTCCACCTGGGCCGGATTGGCCTGCAAAGAGACGATGGTCGGAGGAGGAGGCGTGGTAGGAGAAGGTGGTGGGGGGGGAGGAGTGAAGGTAGGCAGTACCTGCGTCGCTGTGGGCGGCAGAGGCGTCATGGTGGGTGGGATGGGGGTCAGGGTGGGAGGCATGGGAGTCATGGCGGGCGGGATAGTGGCCGTGGTAGGCGGCAGGGGCGATGAAGTGGGCCCCACGGAAGGTGTCGTGGGAGACGGGGTCCCCAACTCGCCCACCGTCACCACGGCTTTGGCCTCGGCGCCAAGATTGCCCTGGCTGTCGATGCCCCTGGCGACGACGGTGTAGGTGCCGGGTCCGGTGGGGGTCCACCCCACTGTGGCCTTTTCGAGAAGGCCTCCACCCGCCGGAGCGTGCACCAGAAGCGTGCTATCTACGTAGAACTCAAGACTGGCCACGCCATCGTCATCGGAGGCGTGAGCCGTGACCTTCTGTGGACCCAGGGGCAGCCTCGCCCCATTGAGGGGCTGGTCGATCCAGGCGGTCGGGCCTTGCGTCGACGAGGGAGCGCACGCAGCCAGCACGAGAGCCAAAGCAAGAACCAGGACACAACAGATGATGGTCCGTCCCATCTTCCCCTCCTTGGTCCACCACCGCACCGGTGCGCTGTCAGTGCGATGCGCGCACCGGCCGTCTACGTTGAGACACGAGTCAACCACATTCTCTCAGAAGCGGCAACCTGGCTGCGATCAGCGGCAGTTCCGCGAGGATCGAGCGGCCGAGGCGCGCCAACGGCCGCGGCTCTGGCATTTCGCCGAACCGGCTTCGGCCGGTTTCCCCACTCGTAGCGCGGGACTTCAGTCCGGCGCGTGCTTGCGTACCCCGCCGACACGGACAGGCTCGTAGTGAGGGCTTCAGCCCTTGAGAACGCGCTGAAGCGCGTACGATAAACGCGCCTGACCCACCCCCACCCCTGCGCTGAAGAATGTGCGGCGTATCCACAGCGCCACGTAGACCAACCCGATGAGTACCGGCACCTCGACCGAGGGGCCGATCACCGTG
>DATEXS010000423.1:0-3515 GCA_035256725.1 Anaerolineae bacterium | reverse complement strand
GCATCCTCCGCTGCCTTGACCAGATCTACCAGGTTGGAGGGTTCCGGCAGCAGCTTGACGATGACGGGAATGCTCACCGATTCCTTGGCGGCCTTAGCCACCTCGTAGGTGCGCTTTGCGTCCTGCACAGCGCCGATACCCTGGCCGGTGACCACGTTCGGCGCCGAGCCGAAGGCCGACAGTTCGATTGCTGCCACCCCGGCCTCTTCAGCGCGCCCGGCCATACGTTTGATGTCATCGCCAGGCGTATCGGTCACCGCTTGGAGGCTGATGATAACAGGCACCCCGCCCTCCTGGGCGAAGGGTATCTCATGCTCCACCCATTGCTCGAAGGACTTGAACGACCAGGGGTCGGTGAGCACGAGACTATCCTCGCTCAGGGCACTCCTGGAGAGGCTCAGTTTCTGCCCGGGCGAGGGTTTAACTCCGATGGATTTGGTGACCACAGCCCCTGGCTTGGTGGCGGCGAAACGTTTGAGGGAGGCCCCGGTGATGCCGGGAGGACCAGCCCCCAGGATGAAAGGGTTGTCAAGTTCCAGGCTGCCGATGCGAATCTTCATATCAACTCCACTCATGATCTGCTCTCCTTTGTCTCAGCCATGGCTCATGAGAGACTGACCGGCCTGTACTCGCTAACTGGGATCGGTCTTGGGCTTTCCTAGGGCCTCTAGTATGCGCGACTTCGTGGCTGGTAAGTCGTAGACACGGGCTCCAGTCGCATCATGCACGGCGTTGATGATGGCGGGAGCGGTGGGCAGCGACGCGATCTCTCCCAGGCCTTTGGCCCCGAAGGGCCCGTTAGGGTCGGCTACCTCGACCACGGAGGAGACGACTTTGGGCGCTTGGCGAGCCCTGGGGACTCCGCATTTGCCCAGGGTGTCGGTGACATTCCAGCCCTCCTCCATCTTGAACTCCTCGGAGAGAGCGTAGCCCAGCCCCATCATCACGCTGCCCTCGATCTGGAGCCTGATGTTCTGGGGGTTGATGGCCTTGCCCACATCGTGACACGCGACCACGTCCAGCACTTCCACCGCCCCTGTGTTCTCATCGACGGCCACCCGAGCTGCCTGGGTGCCGAAGCCGAAGGCGATGTAGTTGATGTAGTCGGCGGGCTTCTTCTCTCCCAAAGCGGCGGACGTGGTGTAGGTCTTCGGCACCACGTATTCGCCCTGGCCGATGAAGGTTTGACCAGTCTCCTCCGCCTTCTTGGCCAGGTCGGTAAGAGTGGTCAGTTGGTGGCCCGTCCTGGCGTCCACGAAGAGGCCATTCTCGAACTGGAGCTTGTCGTAGGGGATCTCGTACTCCTCAGCCACATAGTCCGACAGCAGGTCACCCAGTCTCCGGCTGGCCTTGACCACCGCATTGCCGGCGATGAAGGTAGTGCGAGAGGCACAGGTGGGTCCCGTGTCCAGAGGCCCTCCGGTGTCGCCGTGATGGATCTCGACCTTGTCGTAGGGAAGGTTCAGGGTCTGGGCAGCCATCTGAGCGGCGGCGGTCATGGAGCCCTGGCCGATCTCGCAGGCCGCGACCCGGACCAGCACCTTGCCGTCGGGCAGGAGTTGGGCCGTGGCGCGCCCTAAGTCTTGGGCTCCGAGTCCGAGGCCCACGTTCTTGAAGCAGGAAGCCACTCCGATGCCTATCTTACGCCCTTTGGCTTCTACGGAGGGTAGGCTGGCAAGGCCCTTTTCCACCTCGTCCAGGGTTTGCAGCAGGCCCACGCTGGGACCCAGCACCTGGCCGGTGCTCGTTGTCGAACCAGGCCGCATGGCGTTGATACGCCTGATGGCAAAGGGGTCCATGCCCAGCTTCTCGGCCAGTGCGTCCATCTGCGCTTCCATGGCGAAGGTCACCTGGTTGATGCCGAAGCCACGCATGGCACCGCAGGGGACGTTGTTGGTGTAAGTGGCTGTGGAGTCCACCTGCACGTTGGGGATCTCGTACGGGCCGGTGGAGAAGACGGTGGCCTGCTCTGTAACCTCGATCCCCCAGGAGCCGTAAGCTCCCGTGTCTAGGATCAGTTGCGCTAGGAGAGCCACCAGCTTGCCATCCCTGGTGGCGCCCGTCCTGTAGTGCATGGTGTTGGCGTGTTTCTTGACGTGCATGCGCAGAGACTCGCCCCGGGTGAGGACCATCTTTACGGGCCGCCCGGTGGCCAGGGCCCCCATGGCTAGCAAGATTTGCAGGGTGATGTCGTTCTTGGCTCCGAAGGCGCCGCCCCCAGGGATCTGGACGACCTGCACCTTCTCCGTGGGTATGCCCAGCGCGTCGGCGATCTGTCTCTGGTCGCCGAAGGGATATTGGGTGTTCATCATCACCTTCACGCCGCCGTCCGGGGTCGGCTCCGCCAGACCCGCCTCCGGCTCCAGGTAGGCGTGCTCGATGAAGGGAGTGGTGTAAGTCCCCTCGACAACTACGTCTGCCGCTGCGAAGCCCTGGTCCACGTCGCCCTTCCGAATCTGGGCTTGGTGATGGATGTTTCCTTCGGGGTGGATCTGGGGCGCGTCCGGCGCCAGGGCTTGCTCGGGCGTGAATACGCCTGGAAGGGGACGGTACTCGACCCGGCAGGCATCTCTGGCCGCCTCGGCCTGCTCCTCCGTCTCCGCGAAGACGACTACCACCGGCTCGCCGATAAAGCGAACCTTGTCCATGGCCATGACCTGAGCGTCCCGCACCATGGGGCCGTAGACGTTGTCGCCGGGGACGTCTTTGGCCGTGAGCACAGCTTGCACCCCTGGCATCTGTTTTGCTGCGCCGGTGTCAATGCCGAGAATCTCCGCGTGAGGATGGGCGCTAAACAACACCTTGCCCCGGAGCGCACCCTCAAGCCTCATGTCGTCCCCATACTTGATGGTGCCCAGGGCCTTTTCCAGGGCGTCCTTTTTCTGCACCGACGCGCCCACCACGTCGGGCCCAAGGACAGCCGACGGTCTGGGCTGGCCAGCCATTTCCGCAGCGACGTCCTCTATGGCCCGGAAGATGGCCTGATACGACCCACACCGACACAGCACCGGGTTGAGGGCCCGCTTCATCTCCTCCAGGGTCGGCCGGGGATTCTCATCCAGCAAAGCCTTGGCCGTCAGGATCATGGCGGGGGTGCAGAAACCGCACTGCGGCGCTCCATGACGCGCGAAGGCCAGTTGCAGAGGATGGGGTTTCCCGCCTTCAGTCAGGCCTTCGATAGTGGTGATGGAAGCGCCGTCCAGACCCTGCACCTTCGTGCGGCATGAGCGCACTGGATGGCCATCCAACAGCACGGTGCAGGCTCCGCAGGTTCCTTCCGAACACCCATTCTTGGCACCCGTTAGCCCCAGCCTCTCGCGCAGGAGGTCCAGCAGGGACATGTCGGCCAGTGCGCGCACGGCCATGGGCTCCCCGTTCACGGTGAGATGCAGCTCGATCTCTTTCACTGCTTCCCTCCAGAGGTCACGGAGTCAACGGTCCACCGCTAGGCCTGGGCACCAGGGAGATACACTCCACAGGGCAGATCTCCACACAGAGGCCACACCCGTAACACT
>DATEXS010000422.1:0-5753 GCA_035256725.1 Anaerolineae bacterium | reverse complement strand
GGCGGGCAGGTCATCAGACGAGGCGGAGCGGGAACTGCGCAGAAAGACGCATCAGACGATCAAGAAGGTAACGGACGACCTGGAGCGGTTCCACTTCAACACAGCGGTCAGTGCCTGTATGGAGCTCTGCAACGCCCTGGTGGCCCATAAGGAGGGCCAGGGACTCAGTCCGGCGCTGGACGAGGGGGTTCGCGCACTGCTGCTGTTGATGGCACCCATCGCGCCTCATATCACAGAGGAGCTGTGGACGTCGCTGGGTGACGGGGAGAGTATCCACCGCCAGCGCTGGCCTCAGTGGGACGAGGAGTTGGCTGCGGAGGAGGTCTTCACCCTGATCGTGCAGGTCAACGGCAAGGTGAGGGACAAGGTGGATGTGCCGGTGACCATCGGCGAGGAGGAGGCCATACGGCTGGCTCTGACCCTGGACCGAGTCCAGTCGAGGTTGGCGGGCAGGGAGGTTAAGAAGACGATCTACATTCCGGGCCGGCTGGTGAGTATCGTGGTCAAATAGGTGCCGCACACCAGATAGACACCAGCCCCTCAGGCAAAGCCTAACTGGGACTGTCCGAGAACCAAGGGGCAGGGCCTTGGCAAGAGAAGTCCCTATGGGCCTTGGCGGTGTAGGGGCCATCCAGCACATGCCTGCCGCGAACTTCTGGGACGCCCCCGGGTTTACAGGATGCTTTGTTGAGGCTGCGAAGTAGCACTGGTCAGGGCAGGTCAGTCAAGCATGCTGAGTAGGGCGAAGCCCGCATCGAAGCATGAGCTGCGTCCGGACCGGACTTGGCGGTGTAACGGGCCATCCGGCACATGCCTGCCACGAACTTCTGGGACGGCTCGGGTTCCTGAAAAGTACGGGCTCTCCCACGTTCGGTTTGTGGCGAGCCAGGCGTTGTGATATAATGAGGGCGAGTCAGGGGAAGGAGGCGGGCGATGATCAGGGTGAGCATTGATAGCGTGAAGGTCAGCATGCTATCGCAACACCGGGTCGTGGTTCTGAAAGCCGAGGAAGAGGAACGGTACCTCCCCATCTGGATAGGTCCTTTTGAGGCCGATGCCATAACCATCGGTCTGCAGAAGGTGCAGATGACCCGGCCTCTGACCCACGATCTCCTCAAGGCGGTCATCGACCAAATGAACGCCAGCGTTTCCCACATCCAGGTCAGCGACCTGAAAAACGACACCTTCTACGCCGAGATCGTGGTCGAGCAGAACGGCCGCACCTTGGAGATAGACTCGCGCCCCAGCGATGCCATCGCCTTGGCGGTGCGTGTCGACGTGCCGATCTACGTAGCGCAGGAGGTCATGGACAAGGCGGGGATCGTCCCCAGTTCCGAGCAGGACGAGTTGACCTGCGAGGACGAGGAGAAGCTGGCTGCGTTTCGAGATTTCGTAGACACCCTCGACCTAGACGACCTCGAGGAGTAGGCAGAAGGTGGCAGCAGCCAGGTTGCCTCCGCAGAACATAGAGGCTGAGCAATCGGTCCTGGGCAGCCTGCTGATCGATCCTGACGCCGTCCTCAAAGTTACCCCTTTCTTAGGCCCCGAGGACTTCCACCGCACGGATAGCCACGCGCTGATATACGAAGGGATAAGGTCCCTGCACGACAGGCGCGTGCCCATCGATTTTGTAACCCTCTGCGATGAACTGGAGCGACGTGGGCAACTGGAGCAGGTGGGTGGCCCTGGGTACCTGACCTTCTTGATCAACTCTGTGCCCACCTCGGCCCACGTCGAGCACTACGCGCGAATTGTCGAGGGCACGGCCACGCTGCGCCGGCTGATCAACAGCGCCAACGAGATCATCGGGATGGCCTACGAGCGGGCCGATGATGAGGGCAAGATCCTGGACCAGGCCGAGCAGCTCATCTTCGGGGTGGGCCAACGCCGCATCGAGCGGGAGGTAGTCCCCATTCGGACCCTACTCTCCGAGTACTACGACCGCATCGAGTACCTGTACGAACATCACGGTGAAACGACAGGGGTGCCTACCGGCTTCATCGACTTGGATAGACTGCTGGGCGGATGCCAGAAGGCGGACCTGATCGTGGTGGCGGGACGCCCGGGGACCGGAAAGACCAGCCTGGCGCTGACCATAGCGGACTATGCCGCCCGCAGGCACAAGCAGTGTATAGCCATTTTCAGCCTGGAGATGCCGGCTCAGCAGGTGGTCCAGCGTCTGGTCTCGGGGGCAACCGGCATCGAGTCTCAGCGGCTGAGAAGGGGCGAGATCACGGAGGATGAGCTGGCCAGCATCACCCGGGCCATGGGCGAACTCTCCCAGACCTCCATCTACATAGACGATACCCCGGCCATAGCCCCCATGGAATTGCGACACAAGGCACGTCAACTGGCTGCCGAGCATCCCATGGACCTGCTCATCGTAGACTACCTGCAGTTGATGGCGGCCGGGATGAGGATGGAGAACCGGGTGCAAGAGGTGTCCTACATCTCACGCCAACTGAAGTCCCTGGCCAGTGAACTGCGCGTACCGGTGCTGGCCTGCTCCCAGCTCTCTCGGGCTGTCGAATCCCGGCCAGATAAGCGGCCGCTGCTCTCGGATCTGAGGGAAAGCGGGTCGATAGAGCAAGATGCAGACGTGGTGATGTTCATCTACCGCGAGGAAATGTACTTAGAGGAGACCTTCAAGCCCAACATCGCGGACATCATCGTGGCCAAGCATCGCAACGGGCCGACGGGGCAGGTCAGTCTGCGGTTCATCAGGGAGTTGGCCAGGTTCGCCAATCTGGAGCGGGCGCCAGAAGAGATACCGGACTGAGATGAAAGGCTTCATGGGTTTCCCCCCGGGGAGGCTACGGTTCACCCCGGTGCCCGATTCCTTCTTCAGCGAGCTGCTGTCGCAGATCGACAGCCTGCCGGAGCTGAAAGTAACGCTGCACATTATCTGGATCTTGCACCGCCAGAAGGGTCCGGAGCGGTGGGTTAGTCGGCAAGAGCTTCTTCACGACGGCGTGCTGTTGAGGGGCCTGAAGTCGGCTGGGATACCTGCGGAGAGAATGGTGGAGGAGGGCCTGGAACGGGCTGTGGCTCGCGGGACGCTGCTCCACCTGACCGGTCGAGGGCAGGACGGGGGGCAGGACGACTGGTACCTGCTCAACTCTGAGGAGGGACGCCGAACGGCGGAGAGAATTCGCCAGGGGGAGTTGGAGCTGGTCCCTGCCGCGGTGCTGGACGAGCCCCGGGTAGACGTGGAGCGGCCGAACATCTTCGTGCTCTACGAGCAGAACATAGGGACCCTCCAGCCGATGATTGCCGAGGAGCTACAGGAGGCCGAGGAGCGCTATCCTGCGGAGTGGATAGCGGAGGCGTTCAAGATAGCAGCAGGGCAGAACGTACGCAAGTGGCGGTATATCCGGGCCATCCTGGAGCGTTGGACCACCGAAGGCAAGGATGATGGAGAAGCTGGGCGAGAGCCTGAACAAGACAGATATCGGTATATCAAGGGCAGGTACAAGGACTACGTCAAGCACTGAGCCCTCAGAGGTCTGCCCGATCTGCCATGGGGCCGGCTACCTGAGGCGCGATGTGCAGCCGGGACACCCCGATTTCGGCCGCCCCATCCCTTGCCAGTGCAAGCTGGAGGAGATCACCGAGAGGCGTCTGGGGGACCTGAGGAAGGCCAGCAGTCTGGGCCTCCTCTCGCGCATGACCTTCGAGACCTTCCGCCTGGACGGGTTCCGACCGCACGAAGAGCAGAGCTTGAGGCAAGCCTACCGCCGGGCGCGCCAGTTTGCCGAGAACCCGGAGGGCTGGCTCGTCCTCCTGGGCGAGTTCGGCGGCGGGAAGACTCATCTGGCTGCGGCCATTGCCAATTACTGCCTGGAGCGGGGCCATCCCAGCCTGTTCATTGTGGTGCCCGACCTCCTGGATCATCTGCGAGCGACCTACAGCCCCGGCAGTCCTGTGAGCTACGATCAGCGGTTCGAGGCCATCCTTACGGCGCCCTTGCTCATCCTGGATGATCTGGGCACCCAGCAGACCACCCCCTGGGCCCAGGAGAAGCTGTACCAACTCTTCAACCACCGGTACAACGCCAGGCTCCCCACCGTGATCACCAGCAACCGTCTGCTGGAGGAGATCGACCCCCGGCTTCGCTCGCGGATGAGCGATCCCGAACTTTGCCAGGTGTACAGGATAGTGTCCCGGGACTTCAGGGGCAGCGGCCACTCCGACCAGTTGAGCAGCCTCTTTCTCTACGCGGACAAGACCTTCGATAGTTTCAAGACCAGGCCGGAACTGCCCAAGGAAGAGCAGCAGTATCTGAGGGAGGCCCTCACCACAGCCCGAGAGTACGCCAGCGATCCGCAGAACTGGTTGGTGTTTATGGGGGAGCATGGGTGCGGCAAGACTCACCTGGCCGCAGCCATCGCCAATGAGTGCACGGACGACGGACGCCCTGTGGTCTTCAAGGAGGTGCCGGAGCTGCTGGACCAACTCAGGGCCACCTACAGGCCAGAGAGCACGTCCACCTACAACCAGTTGTTCCAACTGGTCAGGAATGCACCTCTGCTGGTTCTGGATGATCTGGGCACCGAGAGCGCCACTGAATGGGCCCAGGAGAAGCTGTATCAGATCTTCAACTACCGCTATGCAGCCAGGCTCCCCACCGTGATCACCATGGTCAACACCCTTGAGGAGACGGAGCCCCGCCTGGCCTCACGCATGCTAGATGTCTCCCTCTGTACCATTTGTGCCATCCTGGCCCCAGGCTATCACAGCGATCAACTGGCGAGACGGGTGGTCAAGAAACGGAAGAAGAAGTAGGCTCGCCTTTTTTCGCTTGACTCGTGTTTCCCCCTGGCCTCCCGCCCTAGAAGGCTCCTGGGCAGATCTTCTTGACGCCACATCGGCACAGTACCTCGCCGGTCGCCGCCGCCTTATACATGGAACCCCCACAGCTCCTTAACAGCCTGTTCATATCCTTCTGCTATCTTGGAGTGGGTTGGAGAAAAGCCAATCCAAATCCAGGTAGAAAGGAGGTGAATCAGGTGAGTAAGAAGAGGCTTATGTTGCTCTCCAGTGGGGCGCTGGTGGCGCTCCTGGTAGTGGGCCTGGCCGGTGGGACGCTCGTCTTCGCTCAGGATACCGACCCGACGACAGTTGAGCCGGGGGCCAATGGGCGCGGGGCCATGCTCGGCTGGGGCGGTGGCTCCTGGACGCAGTTCGACACGGCGGCCGAGGCTCTGGGCCTGACCCCCAACGAGCTCTTCATCGAGCTGCATGATGAGGGCAAGACCTTGACCGAGGTCGCCGAGGAGCAGGGCGTGGAGATGGAAGCCGTGCAGGAGGCCATGAATGCCAGCCGCATCGAATCCCAGCGACAGTCCATCGCGGAAGCCGTCGAGGACGGCACGATGACCCAGGAGCAGGCTGACTGGCTCCTCGAGGGGCTGGAGAAGGGCTTCATGGGTGGCGGACACGGCATGGGACAGGGCGGCTTCGGTCGCGCTGGTGGCCCACCCGACAGAGGTCAGTAGAGAGACGGCACATGTGCATGCCGTGCTGACAGCGCGGCCCAGGAGGAGAGTCATGAACGTAGTTGGGGAGGAGCGCCCAGGCGCTCCTCCCCACGCGGTTTCTGGGGGCGGGCTGGGCATCTTGGGTTGTGCCAGCAGGTGTTCTCGGCAGCAATACCTACGTATACCGTACACCTTGAGCCTTGCGAAGGTTTGTAACCTTCGCAAGGGTTTACGGTCATCTGCACAGAAACGCCATGATTCCTTCACAACATC
>DATEXS010000421.1:0-4892 GCA_035256725.1 Anaerolineae bacterium | reverse complement strand
CACGCTGCGCCGGGGCGAGGTAGTCTTTCGGGATGGCGAGATTGTTGGCCAGCCGGGTAGTGGCCGAATTGTAGAGCGTGGCGCGACTATCCCGCTCTAGTATGTTGTTTGCCCTGACCGGCCACAACATGATCGTCAGTTCTGGTTTCCACTTGATTCATCCGCAAGAGCTTCACAGGTTCTGGCAGAAGGAGGTTATGGGCAGTGCCTGCAAGAGATTGGGAGAAGAACCTGGTCAGGAGACCCCACTACGAGGTGTCCGCTGGCAAGATAAAGGGCAGGCAGTATCCCACCATGACCCTGATGAGCAACGACCTGGTGCCTGGAGTGGACACCTACATTGAAGTGGGTTGGGTATGGGACATGCCGGAGCCGAACCCCCATATCTTCGAGCACAGCCATGGAGCGGGCTGTAGGGAGATCGTTCTGCACATCGGCAGCGATCCGGACAATGCCGAGGACCTGGGTGCGGAGATTCAGTTCGTCGTTGACGGTCAACCGCTGGTCTTCGACACCACTTCGGCTCTGTACGTGCCAGAGGGGGTGAGGCACGGTCCCGTAACCTGGAAGAGACTCACCCGACCACACCTACAGATGGCCATCGTGCTGGGCGCTGGCACCATGGCCGAGGCAGACCCGGGAGGGCACATCACAGAGGGTAGGATATAGAAATACGCAATTCTAGATAGCCCAGCACCGCGGTCGCTTGTGAGGGGCAGCACCTTCGCGAGGCCGTCTCCTTGACGCCAGGGGCCGCTCGTACTATCATTTGTGACGATCACAACCGTATTCCGGTTGCCAGAAGTGGACAATTGCGTATGCGCTGAGGTTCGACTGCCGGGGCGCCTACCTTTTCCTTGCATCTACGCCCGATACCGGGCGTGGTTTTCATGGCCAATCGTTACTGACCGATGACCCGTCGCAGCAAGATCAGGGATACGCAGGACCTATTGGAAGCAGGGGAGGCATCAAGTTATGCAAATCACCGTCGCTGATGAGCGAGTTCTGCTTCTTGAGGCGCAGATATCAATGGAGCAGGCTGAAGGGCGTGCGTGGAGCAAGAAAGGCAATGCCTTTGGCACCATCACTAAGGTGACCCGGTTGCTGCAGCAGCCCAAGGACGACGAATTCGAGCTGATCTACAAAGAGCATCGCTACCAGCCTTTCTGGCATGTGATGTGCAGCGCCCACTACATCTACGACCGGACATCCAACTACTCACTTCCCACAAGTGGCCCGGAAGTGCGGTCTGTGACAATCGAGGGCACGGAGTACGACGCCGACGGCGGCTCCATCACCCTCACCGGCCTGGACCACTGTGCAGAAGAGGCACACCAGGAGGTCTTGGTGGAGGGCGTCACCAGCGACAAGGTCCCGGCGCTGTCTAAGTATCTCAAGTTCCCCTCAACCACGATCCCGGCCGAAGACCTTGACAGTTTTGCGCCGGAGGGGACCATCGTCGTGCCGCCCCAGGCGCGTTCGTCGGCTCTTGTTCGAGAAGTGCTGGCCGGGATGATCAAGAGTGTCCAGGCGGACCGCCTTGTGGAGGAGACGGTGGACGTTGAGCACGTCGACCTCTACTATCGTCCCGTCTACGCCTTTCAGTACCGCTGGCTGTCCAAGGACAAGGAAGCGATCATGGAATGTGACGCTCTCACGGGTGAATTGCAGGCCGGCGGCAAGACGTTCCAGCAGTACCTGGGAAAGGTCCTGGATGCGGAATTCCTGTTCGACGTGGGAGTGGATGCGGCGGGCCTGCTGGTGCCTGGCGGGGGCATCGCTGTAAGAGTGGCCCGGAAGGGTTTCGACGTGGCCCGAAGCCGAAGCAAGAAGGACTGATAGAGCGGCTGTCGAGGGGGCAGGGTTCTTCTGCGCGAGGGCGTTCACGCTCCCACCGACCTCGGCTTTCACCAACTGCTGCCCTCAACTCACCCGCTACTTTGCCATTTGTTCCCAACCTCCCACGGCGTAATCACGACGCAAAAGGAGGACCTAACCAGGCCCTCCTTCTTTATGCCCCTGACTGGACTCGAACCAGCACGCCCTAGCGGGCACAGGCCCTCAACCTGCCGCGTATACCAATTCCGCCACAGGGGCTCTGAATCCCATTATATTACCTCGACAAGACTTTGTCAATGTGCGGAACGCGGCAGTTCTCCTCTCGTTTTCCACGTTTAGCACGCTGGTGCTTGACAAACAGAAGGTAGTGCAGTACAATGAGATTAGTAATAGGAACTAGTCGCAATAACCTACAGTAGACTAGGAAGCGTGGGGAGAATAAGTGAGGATGCGCAGAGGGCGTGGAGTCTTGGGGAGGAGAAGGGGCCGGCAGGACCAGGGCAGTGTTCCTGAGGACGTGGTGCAGGTGCTGGGGCAGCTGGGGCCAATGAGCGTGAGGGCCGCTGGGGGGCCCAGTCTGATTCGCCTGGGAGCCCTCAAGAAGGGCGAACGGGCCACGATTGAGGGTTTCGAGGCGGGGCACAGCCTGGTCAGCCGGCTTGCCGCACTGGGCTTCACCCCTGGCGCAGAGGTGGAGATGATTCAGAATTTCGGCCAGGGGCCGGTCATCGTTGGCGTGCGGGACACTCGGATTGCGCTCGGACGAGGCGAGGCGGCAAAGGTGCTGGTACGAGATGCGAGGCCCCCAGTCATAGGGTAGTGTGATCGGGTTGGGGTCATGACCGACAGATCGAGGATCAAGGTGGCGCTGGCTGGACAGCCCAACGTGGGCAAGTCCACGGTCTTCAACTTGCTGACGGGGCTCAGCCAGCACGTGGGCAACTGGCCGGGGAAGACCGTGGAGCGCAAGGAGGGGGTGTACTCTCACAATGGCACCGAGGTACAGATCGTGGACCTCCCTGGCACGTACAGCCTCTCCGCGAATTCCGCTGAGGAACTCATTGCCCGGGACTACATCATCAAGGAACGGCCGGACGTAGTGGTGGCCGTCGTCAACGCTTCCTCCATGGAGCGCAACCTCTACCTGGTGGCGGAACTCCTTCCTCTGCGCTCTCCGGTGATTGTCGCTGTGAACATGATGGACGTCGCGGAGCAGCATGGGGTAAAGGTGGAGCCAGAGGTACTGGAGGCGGCCCTGGGGGTGCCCGTCGTGCCCATGGTGGCTACCAAGAATCAGGGCATCCGGGAGCTGGTGGAGGCCATCGATGAACTGGTGAGCGACGGCACACGGTACCAGCCCAAACAGCCGGAGATTCGGGAGGATCACGTTGAGATATTGAGCGAGCTGAGGGAACTGGTAGCGCCTTACGTGCCCGCTCCTTATCCCGAAGACTGGGTCTCCCTCAAACTCCTGGAGGGGGATGAAGAGATCCTGGAGATGATGGAGGAGCGGCTGCCCGAAGGAGTTTGGGAGGAGGTACATGCCATTCTCCGGAAGCACGAGGACGCCGTGGTGTCCGTGGCCAGCGGTCGCTACGAGTGGGTGGGCCGAATGACGCGGGCGGCGCTGGTCCGGCCCCGGATTGGCCAGGTGACCCTGACCGAACGGCTGGATCGCTGGGCGACCCATCCTCTGTGGGGCTTGCTGGTGCTGGCTGGCATCCTGGGGTTGGTGTTCTGGCTTACGTACTCGGTAGGCGCGCCGCTACAGGGCCTGCTGGAGACCTACGTCGTCGCTGGCAGTGCCGAGCTGGCGGCAGGTGCGTTGTCCGGCGCTCCCGTCTGGCTGACGAGCCTGGTGGTAGACGGGCTGATCGGCGGCGTGGGTACCGTCCTCACCTTCATCCCCATCCTGATCATCTTCTTCGCTTTCTTGGGCCTGCTGGAGGACGTGGGGTACATGGCTCGCGCCGGGTACGTTATGGACCGCTTCATGCACCTGATGGGTCTCCACGGCAAGAGCTTCATGCCGCTGTTCCTCGGTTTCGGGTGCAACGTGCCGGCGGTGATGGGCACTCGCGTCATCGAATCGCGACGCGGGCGCCTGCTCACCGCGATGCTTGCCCCGCTGGTGCCCTGCACGGCGAGGATGATGGTTCTGGCTTTCTTCACGCCGCTCTTCTTTGGCTCTGCCGCCCCTCTGGTGGCCTGGGGTCTGGTGGCTCTGAGCCTGGCTGTCCTGGCCGTGTCCGGGGTAGTGATCAACAAGGTTGCTTTCGGAGGGGAGTTGTCCGCTTTCATCATGGAACTGCCGCTCTATCACGTGCCAAACGGGCGCACCATCGGCCTCCTTATCTGGCAGCGCTCTCTGGCCTTCTTCAAACGCGCCGGCACGGTGATCCTCGTGGTCTCTGTGCTGCTGTGGGCCCTGTCGGCGCTTCCCACGGGGGAGATAGAGACCAGTTACCTGGCGGCCATTGGCCGTCTGCTGGCACCTGTAGGTGCCTTGATGGGGCTGAGCTGGCAGATGATGGTGGCCCTCGTGGCCAGTTTTGTGGCCAAGGAGAACGCCATCGCCTCGCTCGGTGTCCTCTATGGAAGTGGCGAGGCGAGTCTTGCTCAGATTCTTCCCCAGATCCTGACCCCGGCGGCCGCGCTCGGCTACCTGGTGGTGCAGATGCTGTTCATCCCTTGCGTCGCTACAGTGGCCACCGTCCTTCACGAGACCAACTCCTGGAAGTGGACGCTGTTCAACGTCGTCTTCTTACTGGTGGTCTCTTTCGGGATGGGGGTTCTGGTCTATCAGGTGGCCTCGCTGTTTGGGTGAGTCCGCCCGCGGGAGCGGGAGCATGCTGGACACACTGCTGAGAATCCTGTCTGAGGGAGGCACCTACAGCTCCTCGGATCTGGCCAAGAGGCTGGGCGTGGGGGAAGAGCCATTGCACGAAATGATTGAGGGACTGGTGGGGTTGGGATACCTCAAGAGCCTGGCGGGGTCCTGCGGGCAGAACTGTGGCCAATGCGCCCCATCGGATGCGTGCTGCGTCGGCGTG
>DATEXS010000420.1:0-15068 GCA_035256725.1 Anaerolineae bacterium | reverse complement strand
TCCATCATCTCTAGGCCGAGGGTCTCCCGGGCAATATAGCTCCCATAGCCTTGCATGACTTCGGTCAGACCGGGATCAGCTTGGTAGTAGACGATGATTTTGTCCTCAATCCTGAAATCAGCCTCCTTGCGCAGGTTTTGGATGCGCCGCACCAGCTCCCGGGCCAGCCCCTCGCGGATCAGATCCTGTGTGAGGGTCAGATCGACTCCCACCAGGTAGTCTCCTTCCCTGGAGACCTGATACCCCGCCCGCGGACGAGTCTCCACGGCGATCTCCTCATGAAGCAGTTGCAGGGTCTCCCCATCAACAGTGACTGTCAGGGCCTCGCCGGCCTGGAGGCTTCCCGCGGCGGCGGCCGCGTCGATGGCAGCCACCGCCCGTTGTATCTTTGGCACAAGGGCTCCATGCTTGGGCCCAAGCACCCGGAAGTCGGGCTTGAGGTCATAGGTGACCAGTTCACTGGCGTCCGCGGTGAAGCGCAGATCCTTGACGTTGAGCTCATCCAACACCAAGTCAGCCAGAGGGCCCAGGGGGTCTTCACGGCCTCCAAAGGGACCCACAACCACCGCCGAAGAGAGGGGCTGCCGAAGCTTGACGCCTCCCAGGCCACGAGCCGATCTACCGAGACTGGCGACCTTGATAGCCAGGCCCATCCGCTCCATGAGTTCCTCGTCCACCAGCTCCTGATCGGCCACCGGGAAGTCGCAGTGGTGGACACTCTCCGGCGCTTCCGGATCGACCGAGCGCACCAGGTTCTGGTACATCTCCTCGGTGACGAAGGGGATCAAGGGAGCCAGCAACTTGACCAGCGTAACCAGGCACTCGTAGAGCGTCCAATAGGCCAGATTCTTGTCCTCGTCCTGTTCGCTCTTCCAGAACCGGCGACGGCTGCGCCGTACGTACCAGTTCGACAAGTCATCGACAAAAGCCTCTGCGCTCCGCGTACCCGAGGCAACATCGTACTCTTCGAGGCCCGCGGTCACCTCCTTAGTCACCACCTGCAGTCTGGACAGAATCCAGCGGTCCAGGAGATTGGCCGGCTGCGGCGGCGTTCCGACCTCCGCCATCCTCTGAGGGACCCAGCCATCAATGCCAGCATAGGTGGTAAAGAAGGAATAGATATTCCAGAGCGGTATCAGGAAGCGTCGTCTCACCTCGTCTGCCGGACCGTATCCGAAGTGAAGGTTGACGCGAGGACTGTGGGCGCAGTACATCCATCTCATCACATCCACACCCATCGTCTCCGCCGCGTCATCGAACCAGATCACGTTGCCGCTGCTCTTGTGCATCTCCTCCCCGTGCTCGTCCTTGACCAGGGCATACCCGAAGACCGTCAGAAACGGCGGCCGGTTCTCCATCGCCGTACTCTCCGCCAACAACGCGTAGAACCAGTTTCTGAACTGGCCCGGGAAACACTCGGTGATGAAGTCGGCCGGATACCACCTCTCCCAGTACTCCCGATCGTCCGTGTAGTGGAGCGTAGAGAGGGCAACGATGCCCGCGTCGAGCCACGGATTACCGACGTCCGCGATCCGAGATACCAGCTCTCCACAATTTGGGCAGCGGATCTTGACAGCATCAACCCACGGACGGTGCGGTGAGTGACCTTCGAACTGTTCCCAGCCTTCCACCGCCCTCTCTTTCAGCTCGCTCTCGCTGCCGATTACCTCGAAGTGGCCGCAGGCGCAATCGTAAATGGGTAGGGCAAGGCCCCAGTACCGCTTCTTGGAGATCATCCAGTCATCCATATTCTGAAGCCAGTCGAGCTCCCGGTCCATACCGAAGTCCGGAATCCAGCGAATCTGGCGGACGACGTCCATGATCTGATAACGCAGCTCGTCCATGTAGATGTACCACTCATCGACCAGGCGGAACACCAATTCGCTCTGACAGCGCCAGCAAACCGGGTACCGGTGAGTGTAGTCCTCCACATGGTAGAGGATGCCCTTTCGTGCCAGATCCTGGAAGATCGGCCCCGCCGAGGCGGCCACGTTGGTCCCGCTGAGCCAGGCGAAGCCTTCCCGGAAGACCCCGAACTCGTCCAGCGGAGCGATGGCCGGGAGGTTATGGTGCTTTCCCAGTTCGAAGTCCTCCTGTCCGCACCCGGGGGCGATGTGCACAATACCGGTGCCTTCGGTCTCACTGACCTCATCCCAAAGGATTACCCTGTGCTCCACGCCTTTCTGAGCGGGCAGTTCGTCGTAAGGCCCCTGGTAGACCCAGCCCTCCATGTCAGTACCAGAGAGCTCCTCCACCACTGCGTACTGGCCCCGAAGCATGGACATAGCTGCCTGCGCCAGGTACAAGTACTGACCGTCCTGCTGGAGCTTGACGTACTGCCTATCCGGATGCACCGCTGCCGCCACATTGGAACTCAGAGTCCAGGGGGTGGTCGTCCAGACCAGGAGCGACTCCCGGTCCCGACCTGCCAGAGGAAACCGCAGGGTGACGCTGGGATGGGTCAGCTCCTGGTACCCCTCAGTCACAATCTCGTGCTCGGAGATAGCTGTGCTGCAACGCGGGCACCAGGGCAGGACGTCGCGACCTTTGTATATCCACCCTCTGTCGTGACAGCTCTTCAGGAAGAGCCAGATCGTGTAGTTGTTTTCATCGGACATGGTGTGGTAGGAGTTGTCCCAATCCATCCAGTATCCCAGACGAATCGACTGCTGCGTCTGGATGTCCGCGAACTTGTGGACTCGTTCCTTGCACTTTTCCACGAAGCGGGCGATGCCGTATTCCTCGATGTCGCGCTTCGAAGTGAAACCCAGTTCCCGCTCGACCTCGACCTCGATCCATAGCCCCTGCCCGTCAAAGCCGTTCTGATAGCGCATCTCGCGTCCCTTCATCGCCTCGTAGCGATGGAACAGGTCCTTGTAGGTGCGCCCCCAGGCGTGGTGAACACCCATCGGGTTGTTAGCTGTGATGGGCCCGTCTATGAAGGACCAACGCTTCTTCCCCTTATTCTTCTCCACCAGTTTGTGGAAGGCATCGGTATCTGCCCACCAGCCAAGTATTCGCCTCTCCAGCGCTGGAAAGTCTACCTTGCTGGCTACCTCTCGAAACATCACACCGACCTCCTGCCTACTCCTCTATCTCGATGCGCAGCCGCTTGTTGATGCGGCCTTTGCTCTCGTGCCCCGCAACCAAGATGCGACCCACTTCTCTGGTGTTGGCTACATGTGTGCCACCATCAGCCTGCAGGTCCAGGCCCGCTATGTCCACGACCCGGACCTCGCGTATTCCCTCGGGCAGCAGATTGATCTTGGTACGAATGAGGTCCGGAATCTGGAAGGCCTCTTCACGCGGCAGTATGTCGATGCGCACGGGACGGGCGGCAGCAACCTCCTCATTTATCTTGGCCTCGACTTCGTCAGAGAAAGCCACACTCATGCTCTCCAACTCGAAGTCCATGCGCGCCTTCAGCGGCTCCATATTTCCACCGGTCACAGGTGCACCGTAGTCCCGCCAGATCACCCCGCATAGGATGTGCAGGGCGGTGTGTGTGCGCATCAGCTTGTACCTGCGCTCCCAATCCAAGTAGCCCGTTACCTTACCTCCCACAGGCGGGGGATCTCCCTGTATCCTGTGCACCACTTTGCCTTTGATCTTCTCAACCTTGGCGACCGCATACTCGCGTCCTGATTCGTCGCGCAGACTGCCCGCATCGCTCGGCTGGCCCCCTCCGTGAGGATAGAAGGCTGTCCTGTTCAGCACGACACCCTCTGCCGTCACCTCCTTAACGGTGGCGGTGAACTCACGCAGGTAGCTGTCCGCTAGATGTAGCAACTCAGTCATTTCCGACCCCCCTTCAGGCCAGAGTGCACCACAGCCTTTTCATGTAATCCTGGAATCCAAGTCCGCGCCAGAACCGCTGGGAGACCGGGTTCAGGTGCGAGGCATACAGATGAATCGATCCCACCCCCCGGCGCTGGAACCAGTCTCTCAGCCAGCCGAATAGCTGGCTCCCCACTCCATGTCTCCTGCACTGGGCCGTGACGCAAATATGGGCGATGTGGCCATGCCGGGAGGGCTTCAGACCCAGGACCAGGTCCTCAATGCTTCCCACGGCAAAGCCGATCACCCCCGCGGGACCGTCCGCCACGATGACGCGGCTGCCTGGCTCTCGCATCCAGCGTCTCAACATCTCGGCAACCTGAGATCGCCAGGAAGCGACGACGCGCAGGCGCTCATCGAGGGCACCGTGTATGTCCATCATTTCCCGCCACAGCGAAAGCACAACCTCGCTGTCGCTTGCCCTGGCCTCCCGGACGTTCCAAGGCGAATTATGTCGCCCATATACCTCAGTGCCGGTGGGTCTCCAGAAATGGTCGAGGAAACTCCGAAAGCCTCTCGCCTTCCAGAACCGCTGGGCTGCCGAGTCCCGCAGCGGAACGTCTGTCTGAGCCGCGCGCAGCCCTTCACTGGC
Organism: Anaerolineae bacterium; assembly: GCA_035256725.1. Classification (GTDB taxonomy): domain Bacteria; phylum Chloroflexota; class Anaerolineae; order UBA7937; family B3-Chlor; genus JAUVXJ01. The sequence continues at coordinate 10,639 of DATEXS010000420.1, read as the reverse complement.
CAGTCGATCACGCAAGGCCTCGTACAGGGCTATCGCCACCCCTGGTTCCCGATGGCTTTCATCCGAGCATATGCACCTAGCGTAGCCAAACCGAGACACCACAAAGGGGCCGTTTTCTACTTCGGCTGCCACGGCAAAGCCGACCAGACTCCCGCCCCCCGCCGCTTCGGCCACCAGCACAACACCCCCCGGTGCGCCGATCATGGACCGGGCTACGGAGCCGAATCTCTCGCCATCGCCCGGACTAGGCGCCAGGCGTAGATCCAAGCGGCCCTGGAACTCGCTAGCTTCGCTATGAAGCCGCACAATGCCGTCCACATCGTCCCTGTCGGCTTGGCGGATGACGGCCACATTACCTCCAGAACGTCAAGAGCTCCCGCCCCCTAGGGACGAGAGCTCTCTACTCCAGCACGCTCCCGCGGTACCACCCTACTTAGCGGTATCCCGCTCGCTCGACCAGGGTACGTGTTCATACCCTCGCCCTTGATAACGGGCGGACGTCCCCGGCCAAGTCTACTCTGGCAGCTGAGGTGCAACCATTTCGGTTGGCGGCTCCGGAAGGATTTTCGGTGGCCCCTTCGTTCCCGGCTCGCACCTGCCCCGGGATCGCTGGACGACGAGTCCCCACCTACTCGTTTCCATCGTAGCCTTTGCAGTGTTGGTTACAGTATGCCATAGACGGTCGGAGATGTCAAGCGTTCGGCGCGGGTGAGGCTAGCCGTCGCTGAACCCCACCCCTGCCACGCAAGGTGGTCAGGAGCGTGCAGGGCCAGCCCCTAAGATCTCCGGCAGGCACCAGCTATCCTGCCAGCATTCCCCGGCCCATGGTGAAGCTGGTGACTGCTCTTAGTCTCGGTATCTCCCGATGACCAGACAGGCATTCTGGCCTCCCAATCCGAAGGAGTTGGAGAGTACCACATCCACTTTCGCCTGGCGGGCCACGTGGGCCACGTAGTCCAGGTCACATTCGGGATCGGGCTGATCGAGGTTGATGGTGGGATGGATCATCTGATCCCGGATGGTCAGGACCGACGCAATCGCCTCCACGCCACCCGCGGCCCCGATCAGATGTCCGGTCATGGATTTGGTGGCGCTTATAGGCACCCGGTATGCACGATCGCCGAACGCCCGCTTGATGGCCACCGTTTCAGCCACATCCCCGAGGGGCGTCGACGTGGCGTGGGCGTTGATGTAGTCTACGTCCTCCGTGCACAGGCCAGCATCTCGCAGAGCGCCAACCATGGCCCTTGCCTGTGCCTTGCCCTCAGGGTCTGGTGCAATCAGGTGATAGGTGTCCGCCGTCCCCGCATAGCCCATGATCTCCGCGTAGATGCGGGCACCTCGAGACAAGGCGTGCTCCAGCGCTTCTAGAACGACGATGCCGGCGCCCTCAGCAGGCACGAAGCCATCTCGATCGAGGTCAAAGGGCCTGGACGCCTTCTCCGGTTCGTCGTTGCGTCTGGAGTAGCCCCTGGCCACAGAGAAAGCCGCTATGCTCAATTCACAGATGCCGGACTCTGTCCCGCCTGCTACCATTATCTCAGCGGCTCCTCGCCTGATGACCTCAGCCGCCTCTCCGATGGCCTGAGTGCCCGACGCGCAAGCCGTCACCACTGTGCTGCTGTAGCCATCGAGGCCATAGATGTAGCTAACATGATGGGCAGCAACGTTGAGGCTCACTGTGACGGGGAAAAACGGCGAGATGCGCATACCTCCCTTGCTCAAGAGGATCCGACACGCCTTCTCGCACTCCTCCACAGCTCCCCCGCCGCTGGTGCCCAGGATAACCCCGATAGCTTCCGAGTCGAACTTTCCCTGCGCCAGCCCCGCGTCTTCGAGGGCCATTCCTGCCGCCGCAACAGCAAGCTGGCAGTAGCGGCCCATTCGCCTGGCCTCCTTGCGATCCATGTGGGCACCCGGGTCAAACTCCCGCACTATACCGCCTATCTTCGTCGGGTAGCTGTCTACATTGATTTCCGTGATCAGGCTAACGCCCGAGCGGCCCTCCAGGAGCCCCTGCCACGTCTCTTCAGCGGTGAGCCCAACCGGGGTCACCGCGCCAAGCCCGGTGATCACCACCCGGCGCGTTGGCCTCGCTGCCCTGCCACCCGAAAGAGCCAGGCCGCACATGAAGCAGAACTTGGCACCATCCGGACTCTCAGCGCCGCATCCGGGACATGCCGTCACTATAGTCCCCATCTTGAGGGCCCCCTTCCCATCACCCATCAGTCAACTGTTCCCTGAGTGCGACTATCTCACTGCTTAGGTGAGAGATCACCCTTTCCGCCACCGCGTCAGGAGCATCATTCCTAAGACGCCTCTTGGCGAAGGCCAGCTCGGTGGTCAATTGGTAGAACCTCCTGACCAGGCGAGCCCCTCCCGGACCGTGTCTCCGCAAGGCCCTCCACTGCGCAGAGACGCGCCGACTGTAAGAGGCAGCGGTCGCATACTCATCCCCAGATATCCTACCCGCTGCCACCTCCGATTCCAACTCCTGCACGATCCACCCTCGTTCGCGATCCCAGGCCAGCATTACTACGACGATCAGAACCAGGACCCCGCCCCAATCGTTCAGCAGACCTATCAGGATCGGCCAGCCCATCTCCCCAGCGAGGCTGGTCGAGAGATTGTGGACCGCGTGGACGACTATGGCCGCGCCCAAGGCCAGAGGCGGGGCCAGCCATCGCCAGAAAGCGCTCCTGGTAACAGCAGCATACCCAAGACCCATCCCCACTATCCCGCTGAACAGGCCGTGATTCAATCCGAAGACCAAGGTCCGCAGAAATATGACGGTCAACCATACGGCGGCGCCGTCCTCCAGCAGCGCTCCCAGGAAGTACAAGCCATTCTCGGCCATGGCAAAACCGAACCCCACCAGGGCGCCGTATACGATACCGTCTAGTATCCCATCGAACTCGTGCCTGAAGAGGAGGAACACGAGCACGATAGCCATCCCCTTGAATACTTCCTCTACCACGGGAGCGACGAGGCTTCCGCTGATCAGTTGCGCAGCAGCCTGGTCGAGGAGTGTGTAGAAGGGGATGCCAAGGATGAACTCTGCCATCAGGGAAAGGATTATGGCCGGGGCCGCCCCCCAGATGAAGGTTGCCATCAGCAAACCCCAAGGCTCCTTCTCGTACCTGTCCAGCCACCAGATCACCAGGCTGTACACCACCGCAGGGGCCACCGAGGCCAGGATGGTCAGAACGGCCAGGACAACGTACCAGACGGGCTGCATGGGTTAACCTCGGCGCAGCTTGCTGCGCACTTTGGCAAGTATGCTGAAGAAGTGAACCCAGAATGGGCTGACCGCGCCGCTGATTTCGCCATCGCCCAGGCCACGAAGAAATCCGTCCCGACCCTGGAAGGGTTCCATCTCCACATAGCCGCGCCCCAGCTCAAACTGGCTGTGAGCATCGCTGCCGGCGCTGCGCATCAGACCCTCTCCAGAGGCGAACCGCTCCGAACGGAGATTGTCTGCAGCAACCGTCACCCGGCCGTTGAGAGCCTCCGCAACATCCAGTTCACACGTCAGGTTCTCAACGGCCGGTGCGTCGAGACTCTCGGAGCGGAACCTGTCCAAGGGATGCGGAACTCCCACCAGTCCGCCCTGCCGCTTGATCAGTCTCGTGGTCTCCATCGCAGAGAGACCCCTGGGCGCCTGCTCCTGTAGGAACAGGCCCACCAGCTCGCCCTCGGCTGTTGATATCTCTTGCCCAACGATCACTGGGATTGATGCCCTCTCCCTCACAGCAATCGCCCCTTCGATGGTATTGTCGTCGGTTGTCGCTAGCGCACCCAATCCTCGTCGCTCCGACAAGCTCACGATGTCTTCAGGACTCATGCAGCAATCTACGGAGTAGCAGCTGTGGACATGGAGGTCTACTTTCATAGCTCGTATCACAGATCACTTGGCCACAGCGCCAGCACCGCTGTAATCCTAGTCGCGGGAACCGAAGCTCCCGTCTGACCCGTACTGGTCAGCAGCATACCTCCGGCGGCCAGGACATCCTGCTGGAGCTTGCCGGCCCCAGACGTGGCCTGAACCGGTCCATTCTTGCCAAATCGCGCAACGGCCCAAGACAGCGCGGCCATTATCCCCCACGCTAACCTCTCTGTCAATTGCCGCCATTGCCTCGGAAGGGATCTTGTGCTATAATGAGTTTACCATTTCAAGATCATGGAGGGCGCCATGGTGTCCGAAGTGCAGGCCCTTGATGTCCGTTCGAAGATGATCGGGGTGCTTCTCCGTGCAGCTCGCCTGAGCGCTGGAAAGTCTATGACGCAGTGCGCCGACTGGCTGGGCTGCTCGCCCCACATCATTTCCCAGTATGAGTATGGTCGGCTAGCGATATCGCTGCCAGAACTGGAACTCCTGGCCTGCTTGTTCGATGTCCCTGTGAACCATCTATGGGATGAGGATTTGGCGACCATAGTGGAGCCCTGCTCGAGGCCACCAGTAGAGAAACTCTTGAAGTTACGTCACAAAGAGATCGGCGTACTGCTGCGACAGGGACGAACTCGAGCGGGAAAGACGCAGACCCAATGTGCTGAGTTGCTGGGTGTGTCTACGGAAACCATAGGCAAATACGAGTACGGGGACAAGCCGGTACCGTTTGCCAACCTAGAGATTTTCGCAGAAACCCTCGAAATCCCTCTGCATGAGTTTCTCGACCAGTCGTTGCCGACCAGCCAGGTCCCTGTCTTGCGTTCCGACGGTGAGTTGATGTCTCCTGAGGACAGTTGGGCCCGCCTACCAGCTCAGATCAGGGATTTCATCCGTAGCCCCGACAGCGTCCCGTTTCTACAAATGGCTCTTCGCCTGTACGAACTGCCCAGGGATTCCCTCAGGAATCTGGCTGAAGCGATGCTCTCTGCCCAAGACTAGGCGGGAAGCCTATCTCGATGACTTCTTCCCTATCTTCCAGCGACGGACCTCCCATATCGCCATTCCTCGACACGCTGGTCACACTTGCCGATCAGCGGCACTTTGGCGACTTCCTTCCCTCAGCCCTCCATGAAGCGATCAAAGCGACAGGTTCACTGGCTGGCTCGCTGCTGCTCGTAGGTGATCGCGCCAGGCGATTCAGACAGGGCTCGATGCCGCCGGAAACAGAGAGACAGATCTCGCTGTGGGAGGACAGCCTGGAGGCGAGACTGCGCTCCGGTTCGTGGCGCGTGGGAGAGGGCGAAGCTCCGCCGGTCTCCACTCTCCCGGTGAGCGAGACGGGCGGCCTGCTGGTGAACGTGCCTTTGCTAAAGGCGGAGTCGGTGATCGGTTCGCTTTCGCTGGTCCTGCCAGCCGGAGAAAGCCTCTCGCTATCGAAGCGCCAGGTACTTACCTCCTGCTCGCGCAGTATAGCCGGCCTGGACAGCATCATCGAGCAGTTGACGGTGACTCAGCACAGTCTGGAGCAACTGACCTTCTTGCACGAAACCAGCCGCGCCCTCACCTCCACCCTGGACCTGCGACAGGTCCTCGACAACACCATGGAAGTGGCCACGAACATCCTGGACGCACAGGCCTCCACCTTGATGCTGGTTGACGAGGAGACCAACGAGCTAGTATTCGACATCCCCTACGGCGAGAAAAGGGAGTTGTTGCGCAGCTATCGCATGCCCATGAGCGAGGGCATAGCTGGATGGGTGGCCGCCCATGGCCAACCCGCCATCGTGAACGAGACGGGCAGCGACCAACGCTTCAGCCGAGGCACCGACGTGCGCACCGGCTTCTTGACCAAGTCGGTGATCTGTGTGCCGCTGCAAATCAAGGATCGCACTATTGGAGTCCTGGAGGCGCTCAATAAGAAATCCAGCGAGGGGTTCAACGAAGCCGATCTGCGACTTCTCGGCACGTTGGCCGCACAGGCTGCCGTCGCCATAGAGAACGCGCGCCTATATCGCAGCCTTCGAGAGGAAAGAGATAAGATCGTCACCGTCCAGGAAGAGGCCCGCCGGGCCCTGGCTCGGGACCTTCATGATACCACCCTCCAGCGGCTGGCTGCGATCGCCATGGGAGTCAGCCACATCAAACAGTTGCTGCGGCACCAGCCGGAACAGGCCGGGCCGGAGCTGGACAAGCTTGAGGACGTCGTTCGCCAGGCCTCCAGGGAGGCTCGAGTCCTGCTTTTTGAGCTCCGCCCCATCATCCTGGAGACCCAGGGCCTAGTGCGGGCACTGGAGAGTTATACGGAGCAGCTTCAGGGCGAGGGACCTCCGCGGTTTCACTTCGACGACGGCGGCTATGACCAGAGACTCGCCAGCGACGTCGAGGTGACCGCCTTTCTCATCGTGCAGGAGGCGGTGAGCAACGCGCGAAAGCACGGGGGAGCCGACAACATACGGCTGCAACTCAGGCCAGAGGAGGACCGTCTGCTGGTAGTGGTGGAAGACGACGGCCGTGGGTTCGATCTGGAGACCATTCACAACAACGATGAAGGCGGGACTCATCTAGGATTGGTCAGCATGCGGGAGAGGGCCGACCTGATACATGCCCAACTGGGTGTCGAATCCTCGCCGGGTCAGGGGACGAGGGTTGTCTTGGCAATCCCCGCGAAATCGCCAGTCTCGAAGGACGACACCTAGCCAGCAGAAGTAAGGCCGCCCTCGGCCACACGCAGCGCTCGTGATGGCCACCCAGCAGGAGACCCAGGATTTCCATGAGGAGGAAACCGGATGCCACGAGATGACGAGTCCCTTGCCGCCGACTCACTGAAGGAGCAAGGCGTTAGGATGTTTCGCTTGGGCGAGTACGAAGAGGCAGCCGAGAATTTCCAGAAAGCCCGGGGGCTGTACCAGAAGCTGGGTGACCAGAAGGGCCAGGCCGAAATGCTCAACAACCTCGGCGCGGTACTCACTCAAGAAGAACGCTGGAGCGAGGCAGCTGAAGCCTTCGAGAAGGCCGGGCAGATCTTTCAGGCGCTGGAAGACACTGACGGTCGCGCCCAGACGCTGGGCAACCTGGGAACCATGTATCGACACCAGGGCGAGAACGAAACCGCCGTGATCCACCTAAAGCAAGCCATCGACCTCTTCCACGAGGCGGGAGACCCACAGAACGAGGGGGCCACGCTGCGCCTGATTAGCCGCATCCGCCTGGGACAAGCCAGGTGGCTGGAAGCCCTGCACTTCTATGATCTCAGCCTGGCCTGTGTACAGCCACCCGGCGTCAAAGAGCGGCTCCTACGCCGGCTGCTCCAGATCCCCTTCAGTATGCTCTCTCGCCCGAGCTAAGCCTCTGGCTCGTCCAAGACTGTTGAGCCGACACTGCGGCAAAGGCCGGATCTGGGCTAGTCCTTCTCCTCTTTCACCTCGGCCTTGGCGATGATCCCTTCTGCCAACAGCCTGGGCACCTCCTCATAGTGGGAGAACTCCATGGTGAAGAGTCCACGGCCCTGGGTGATCGATCGTAGATCTGTGGCGTAGCCCTGAAACTCTGCGAGAGGAGCCTGAGCGATGATCGTCGTCCTGTCGGCCTTCTGCTCCGTCCCCAAGACACGAGCCCGCTTGGGGTTCAGGTCACCGAGCACGTCCCCCATGCTGCCCTCCGGGACGGTGATGCTCACGGTCATGATGGGTTCGAGAAGCACGGGCGCCGCGTTCCGCACCGCCTCCTTAAACGCCTCCCTGCCCGCTATCTGGAAGGCGATATCTTTGGAATCCACCGGATGCTCCTTGCCGTCGTACACGACACTCTTCACATCCACCACCGGGTAACCGGCGATCACTCCCCGGTCCAGCACCTGCTTGATGCCCTTCTCGATGGACGGGATGAAGCTCCTGGAAATATGGCCTTCTCTGACCTCACTGTCGTACTCGAATCCTGCCCCCCTCTCCTGCGGTTCCACGCGCAGCCAGACCTCGGCGAACTGACCAGCGCCCCCGGTTTGCTTTTTGTGCCGATACTGCGAGGTGGCCGTTTTGGTTATGGTCTCCCTATAAGGCACCTTGGGCACGGAGGTAACGATTTCCACGCTAAACTTTGACTGCAGGCGACGGGCTGCGATGTCGATGTGGGACTCGCCCATTCCAGACAGCACGGTCTCCTTGGTGCTGGCCTCTCGCTCAACGTGAAGCGTGGGGTCTTCTTCGGTCAGGCGAGCCAGAGCCGTGCCCAGCTTGTCCAGGTCGGCCTTGGTTTTCGGGCTGATGGCGGCGGAGAAGATCGGATGAGGAAAGCTGATGGGGGGCAAGGTGAGAGGGTGGTCCTTATCGCAGAGGGTGTCGCCCGTACCTGTGCGCTGGAGCTTGGCCACGGCGCCGATGTCCCCGGCCGGCACAGTCTCCGTAGATTCTTGCTCCTTGCCCGTCAGGAAGTACAGCTGCCCCAGCCTTTCCTCCTCTCTCTTGTTTGCGTTGAATACTCGCGAGTCGGACTCCATGGCCCCGCAGAAGACTCGAAAGTAGGTCAGCTTGCCCACATAGGGGTCGGCCAGGGTCTTGAACACGAACGCGGCCAGCGGACCTTGAGGAGTAGGCTCCACCACCTCGTCCTCCCCAGTGGCCGCATTGGTGGCGCGCCGCTCCAGAGCATCCAGGGGCGACGGGCTGTACTGTAGCAACGCATCCAGAAGAGTCCGCACACCGAGGTTACTGAGAGCAGCCCCGCAGAAAGCGGGCACGATGGAGCCTCTTTTCACACCGGCCGACAGCCCCCGGATGATCTCCTCGTCCGTTAGCTCCTCTTCCTCGAAGAACTTCTCCAGCAGCTCGTCGTCCGCCTCAGCCGCGGCGTCCACCAGTTGCGCATGAAAAGACTCCGCCTCGTCACGCATGTGTTGAGGAATCTCGCCTTCTTCCGCGTTTGGACCTCTGTAGGCCTTCATTCTTGTCAGGTCCACCACGCCCTCGAGAGATTCGGCGGCACCGATAGGCAATTGTACGGGAACGATTCTGCCGGTCAGGTTCGACTGCGCCTCGCTGAGAGCCTGCGCAAAGTTGGCATTCTCCCTGTCCATCTTGTTGACAAAGATCATGCGCGGGAGGCCCAGTTCGTCGGCATACTCCCACGCCAGCTCGGTCCCGACCTCCACACCGGCAACCGCATCCAGAAGCACAAGCGCCGAGTCCGCAGCTCTCAGCGCGCCCTTGACCTCTCCCACAAAGTCCGCATAGCCAGGCGTGTCCAGGACGTTGATCTTGTGTCCCTTCCACTCACAGGGAATGATGGACGTGTTTACTGAGATCTTGCGCCTGGTCTCCTCAGCGTCGTAGTCCGACGCGGTCGTCCCTTCGTCGACCCGGCCCAGACGGTTGACCGCGCCGCTTGCGAAAAGCATGGCCTCGCTCAGAGATGTCTTGCCCGCACCACCGTGGGATAGTAGAACGATGTTTCTCAGCTGCTCTGCCTTGTACTCTTTCACTATGACTATCCTCCCTGCTAGTGCAGTGACATCTTCGGATCAATTGTAAAGGACATCCGGGGCCTTGTCAATTCTTGAGGTGTGTTATACTAGGACTGATCTCCGTGTCTGGGAGGACAGGTGACCACAGCAGGCAGCTATGTGCTGGTCCTATTCCTGGACAGATACACGACAATCGCGGTGGGCAGGCTGGGCACCTTCAGCTTTCCGGCTGGATACTACTGCTACGCCGGTAGCGCCAGGGGTCCCGGGGGGCTCCCCGCTCGACTGGCTCGCCATCTGCGGCATCGGAAGAACCTCCACTGGCACATAGACTACCTTCTTGAGCGTACCAGCATCGTTGAGATCTGGCACGCACAGTCTCCGGAGAGACTGGAGTGCCTGTGGGCGCAAGCTCTGCTGGCCCAGCCTGCAGCTCAGCCCGCCGTCCCCGGCTTCGGTTCCTCAGACTGTAGCTGCCTAACCCACCTACTCTACGTCGCGCCCTCAACGCTACCGGCGCTGCGCCGGCAACTTCAGGCGGTGGGGGCTACGCTCTGGGACCGGGAAGACATCGCACACAAGACCTTGTGAGTTGCCGATGATCCGGCACTGCATCTGACCACCGCCGATACCGCGTGGTCCGCACTATGGTTCCGGGTCCTGCAACTGCCTACCATTAACGCGGAGATGCAGCGGCTTACGGCCGCCCTTGCCGCTTGCCCCCCCTGACCAGGGCAGCCTTCATAACCTCTCCCGCGTTGGCCCAGACCCACAAGGACGGGGCAGTAGCTGTACTTTTGCTAAACTACCTTTCGTATACTAAGATGTTGTGCGACCAGCGCCTCTCCCAGGCCACACCTCCGACGGTTGGATTGTCACCCGCTGGTGTGTCCAGTACGCCAAGGCACCAGAACTCGCCTTGGGGCGCCTCACCGCACAGATCAAACCGCAGCCACCTATCCCCCGTTCTTCAGCACCTCCCTGAAAGGCTTCTTCTCCCCTCTCTCCATCTGTGATACAATCCCGCTGCTCGTTTTGGACGGGTGACTCTCCCCGTATTTCACTGTTCAGCGGCGTAGGGCGCGGACTCTCGCCGCTAGAGGCACCGTCAGTTCCTGGAGCATCGCTTGAGCCGCAGGCATTGGCGGCTCCCAGCTACGGTGCTGATCCTTGGACCTCGAGCAGAGCCTTTTGTCCGGCTCCGGAGGGACAGTAGCATGTCGCGTATCTTGCGGTTGACGCTCACCGCTCTCGGCCTGAGCCTGGCGCTGGGTATAGGCTGTCTGTGCGGCCTG
>DATEXS010000419.1:0-4665 GCA_035256725.1 Anaerolineae bacterium | reverse complement strand
GCTTGATGGATCTAACGGCCAAGCGGTACGGTCATGAGGGCCTGGCCAGGGTCAGGTCTGTGAACTACGAGGCTTACACCTGGCATGTTCTCAGTGGTGCCACGGGGGGCATCGTCAGCCAGTCGGACTCACCCATGGGTGGCCTGGGGGTCTCGCCGGCCTTTCCTGTGGGCGGGAGCCTGAAAACCCTGGAGGCCCATGAACCCATTCTGGTGGACTTCCTCTGCGTCTACCATGGCTACATGGTGGATACCACCCGCATGTTCTCTATCGGCAAGATGGCTGACAGGTGGATCGCCGCCTATGATGCCATGCGACGGGTTCATGATGCCGTCCTGGATGACACCAGGCCGGGAGCCAACTGCCAGGAGCTGTTTCGCAAAAGCGTCCACCTCGCTGAAGAACTTGGCTATGCCGAGAGCTACCTGGGACCCGCAGGTCTCCAGACGACCTTTGTGGCCCACGGTATCGGGCTGGAATTGGGGGAATTCCCCTATCTGGCAGAGGGACACGATTATCCCTTGGAGGTGGGGATGGTGTTCTCGCTGGAGCCCAAGGTTGTCTTTCCGGGCGAGGGCGCGGTGGGCGTGGAGAACACCGTGGTGGTGACGGAGGAGGGGTACGAAGTCCTGACTCCTGTGGCTGAGGAGATCTTCGAGCTGTGATGGCTGGTCGAGGCCCGGTGAAGCAGACCAGGTGTAGGGTAGCAGTGGTCTCTTGACAATCATGGCCAATGCGGGTATGCTGAACGTGTGAGGCGCGGAGTACGCGTGAGCAAGTTACGGATTCTTCATGTACCGGTGGTGGTCAGCGTGCTGCTCCTGGTGACAGCACTGCCTCTTGCTGCCTTTCCGGAGCGGCAGAGCACGATTCACGTGGTGCAGGCTGGAGAGCACCTCACGGCCATCGCCAACCGTTATGGGACCACACCTCAGGCTATCGCCAGCGCCAACAACCTGGTGAACATGAACCTGCTGTATGTGGGCCAGCGCTTGACCATCCCTGGCAGCACTTCGCCAGCGGTGCAGAGCAACACCTACTACGTCGTTGATCCGGGCGACACGCTCAGTGCCATCGCTGCCAGTTATGGCACCACCACCCAGGCCCTGGTGGACGCGAACGGCCTGGCCAGCGCCAACCTGATCTACGTGGGGCAGCGCCTGTTAATTCCCGGTGGCGGCAGCGCACCGGCGCCGTCCACCCCATCGACCCCATCCAGCACCACCGGCTACTACACTGTGCAGGCGGGCGACACGGTGAGCTCCATCGCCGTCCGCCACGGCGTGACAGCCTGGACCATTGTGAATGCCAACCACCTGGCCAACCCCAACTTCATCTACGTGGGGCAGAGGCTGGTGATTCAGGGGGGCAGCAGCCCTGCTCCGGCACCCGCACCCCAACCCAGCGGGAGTAATAAGCGGATCGTCATCGACCTGTCAGAGCAGCATATGTACGTCTACCAGGACGGCGGGCTGCTGTGGTCCTGGGTCACCTCCACCGGCATGCCTGGAGCGGCCACCATCCCCGGCAATTTCCAGGTGCTCACCAAGGTGCCCAATGCCTACGCCTACACCTGGGGTTTGCAGATGCCCTACTGGTTAGGCATCTACTGGGCGGGAAGCCTCCAGAATGGTATCCACGCTCTGCCCATCATGGCCGACGGGCGCATCTTGTGGGATGGGTACCTAGGGCAGCCGGTGTCCTACGGCTGTATCATCCTGAGCACGGAGAACGCCCAGACCCTCTACAACTGGGCGGATGTGGGAACGCCGGTAGACATTCAGTACTAATCTTCCGGCCGGCGGGCGGGGAACGGGACGCTACCAGGGTCACGAGATCCTTGTGGCTCAGACGGGCCCCGGAAAGCAGAACGCGCAGGGGGCAGCCAGCTACGTTCTGGGCAGGTACGCGCCACGGGCGGGCGGTCTGTATCGGCTTCGCCGGCGCCCTCAGACCCGAACTGGAGGGCGGAGTCTTGGTAGTCTGCTCGTCCCCGTACCGCATTGATGAGGACAGGAAGTTGTCCGAGCCGCTGACCTGCGATGAGGCGCTTGTTCAGGCGGCTATGGAGGCCTCCCAACTTGCAGGACTGGGTCTGCGCAGCGGCAACTCCTTGACCCTGGAGGAGGAGTGCGGCGCCCCCGGCGCCGAAGATGGTGACACGTGCAGGTCAACATCCAGCGGACCGACTCATGCGGGAAACGGCCCGCTCCCGAGGAAGACCCATGTGTCACCAGAAGCCTCTTTGACCACAATCTTCCCCTGCTGACCGTCCTCTAACTCCATCATGATCTCGTCCGGGCGCGGCTCACACCGGCCGTGAGCCGGTATCTCCTGGTATTGCGCGTTCCTGACCATGACGGTCTCGGTCGTGACGCGATGGCCCTGGAACCCGTCAGAGCCAGTGGTGTTCTCTAGATTCTACCGCCGAGGGTAGCGGCTACTGCGGTCTCGGTTGTGCTTGCGGTTTGATGGTGTCTTTTGCGCGTGGTTCAGACGGTGCCCTGGCGATTTACTTTCCCGTGCAAAGCTGCCATAGTTGAACCCGGGCAAGCGCCGCCGTTCGATCTGTTTGCCCAGCACCTTTTCGATCTGGCGCACCAGCGGCTCATCGCCGTCAGTCACAAAGGTGAAGGCCTCACCGGTCTTGTAGACGCGGCCGGTGCGCCCGATACGGTGCGTGTAGGCATCCACGGTGTCGGGCATATCAAAGTTGATCACGTGCGAGATATCTGAAACATCGATGCCGCGCGCAGCAACGTCGGTGGCGACGAGAATGTCGTACTTGCCGCCCCGAAAACCATTGATCGACTCCTGGCGCTGATTCTGCGACATGTTGCCTTGCAGCGCCGCAGCGCGATACCTCTGCTTCTCCAGGTCGCGGGCCAGGTTCCGAGCGCGATACTTGGTTCGGGTAAAGATTAGTACACGGCCCGTAGCCGTCTGTTCCAGGGTAGCCAGCAGCAGCGTCTTCTTGAGGCCTTGCGATACGGGATAAAGAGCGTGGGAAACGGTCTTGGCCGGGGCAATCACGCCGATCTGCACGGTGACGGGGTCCTTGAGAATGCTGTCGGCCAGTTCACGGATATCCTCGGGCATTGTGGCCGAGAAGAAGAGCGTCTGGCGTCGCGCCGGCACGAGCTTCAGAATGCGACGAATGTCGGGCAGGAAGCCCATGTCGCACATGCGATCGGCTTCGTCCAAGACCAACACCTCGACGTGCGACAGGTCAATGCTACCGTCGCTAGCCAGGTCAAGCAAGCGGCCCGGGCAGGCAACGACGATCTCTGCGCCGCGCCTCAAGGCCTCAACCTGACGCTGCCTGCTGACGCCGCCATAGACGGCGACGCTGCGCACTCGCGTTCCCTGGCCCAGATCCACACTCGCCTGCCGGATCTGTTCGGCAAGTTCGCGCGTGGGCGCCACGATGAGGGCACGCACGTGGCCCATTGGGCCTTTGGTCAAGCGCTGGAGAATGGGCAGGGCAAAGGCCGCGGTTTTCCCCGTGCCGGTTTGGGCTGTCCCCAGCACGTCGCGCCCTTCAAGCACGACGCCGATCGCCTGCTGCTGAATTGGGGTGGGCGTGGTGTACCCAAGTGCCTTGATGCCGGCACTGATGCGCGGATCAAGAGAGAATTGTTCGAAATTCAAGTTCAGTGCTCCTTGACTGCATTGAGCCAAGTCGCACTCTTGACTCTGCGATAGATTCAGGTGTAGTACCTGTGGATTGGTCCAGACTGGCATAAGAAACACCGCTCCGATTGGGTGAATCGGAACGGTATAAGACGCCAAACCGATTAACTTGACCAACTTCAAAGATTATACCCGGAAATGGCACTTGTGTCAAATCGGGTGGCCGTGCCGCCTGAAGAACCCTCAAACTGATGAGCTTGAAATGGCTGGCGCGGAAGCCGTGATTCCGGGCGATCGCAAGATCATTCATCCCGGTGGTTCCGCAAGAAGGCCGGGTGGGGGACATTATGCAGAAGGGTTCTGTATAAGTATATGTCAGCGGGCCAAACGAAAAAGTGGACACACGTTGAAAGGGATGGCATAATCAGGCGCTCGGCGAGGTGGCGTGGTGCCGTGTTCGCCCGCACCCTGAGTAGCTGCGAAACGAAGTGAAGCAGCGTATCGAAGGGCGCGGGCGTAGCCGAGGCGCGCCAACTGCGCAGCTGTTGCCATTCACGAAGGGCCTAGTCATCCTGTTTGGTCTTGAGACCATAGTCTTCCTCGACGATCTCTCGTCTGATCTCCCTGGCTGATTCGATCAGTTCCTCAAGGGAGATGCCCTGTTCCTTGAGGACTTTCCCTACCCGGTCCAAGGCGTCCATGGCCAGGACTTCTTGCGGAGAGATCAGAATGCCATTCTCCGTCTCCGTGAAAGCGACCACACCACCCTCTTCGATACCCAGCTTTCTGCGAAACTCGATGGGGATGGTGACCTGCCCTCGCTGTTGAACCCTTCCCAGTTTCACTTCTCTAGCCATCAGAGATCCCTCAGATATTCATACTTTCTGCAAGTATGATACCATATCTCATGGAAGAGGTCAATTAGGCGGGTACCGTCTTGCGCTCCACAACCAACCGTGCTACAATCGCGCTTGAACCAACACGTGGACAGATGACTTCTTTCGGGGACGAGTAGCTAGCAGGGATTCACCA
>DATEXS010000418.1:0-3297 GCA_035256725.1 Anaerolineae bacterium | reverse complement strand
CGTGGGTGTGGCCACAGAGGGCCAGATCGATGCGCCCTGCAGGGAGCATCTCCGTGAAGTCGGGGTTGTGAACCAGGAGCAACCGAGGCTCGTCGTCCGGCACCCCCTCCAGCATCTCGGCCAACCGCTGCCGCTCCTTTTCCCACACCGCCCTGAAGTCTCCGAACGAACCTCCGAAGAATCCTGCCGTGAAACCCGTGTCCTCGATGCCGAGCAGCCACAGCCGGCTCTCGCCGATATCGATGGCGCGCGCCTCATCTCTGAGCACAACTATGCCAGCAGCTCCCACGTTGGCCGAGACCTCGTCCGCATCGGTCCAGCTATCATGATTGCCCAGCACGGCGTACACACCATACTGTGCCTCCAACCGCGCCAGCTCCTCTGCGCAGGGGGCACTGTAGCTGGCAGACCCGGTCACGAAGTCGCCCGTGAGGACGATCAAGTCAGGGGCCAAGGCATTGGTCA
Organism: Anaerolineae bacterium; assembly: GCA_035256725.1. GTDB lineage: Bacteria > Chloroflexota > Anaerolineae > UBA7937 > B3-Chlor > JAUVXJ01. The sequence continues at coordinate 2,832 of DATEXS010000418.1, read as the reverse complement.
TCTCGACGGCTCGACGCACCTGATCTCTGCTCACGTGCTCCCCGAGGTGGAAGTCACCCAACTGGGCGATGGTGAACCCATCCGAGGTAGGGGGAAAGGTCGGAATGTCCATCCCCAACTTTGTGACTTGTATCCAATTCGGCTCTACCTGCGTGGCGTAAACGGGCCCCCCAAGGCAGGCAACTGCGGCACCGGCCAAGGTGCCGCCACCGGCAATCAGAAACGCACGGCGGGACACGCGCGAGCAGCCTCGCTTCCGTCCATCGCAGCGCATCTCGCCATCCATATCCGAGTCCCCGATTCTCACGCCGCGGACCCCCTTCCTTGGCCGATCATCGCCTCTTCGGTGATCGCCGCAGAGATCTGGCTGCTGCGCAGACAGCAGCAGTAGGCTCATTATACCAGTGCGCCGAAGATGAAGCAGATCCCGCGTGGGATCGACCCATTGCAGGATGTGCCGCTATCTGCTATTATGAGTGCAGTGCAGGCACGGGCCATCTGCTCGCCCGCGCCCCAGCGCAAGGTTCTCGAAGAGCAGGATGCTGAGCAGTGGACTAATGCTAGGTGTCGGAACCAGTCAGGTGGCACGTTGAGTGCAGAGGAGGCTCCATGAAACTCAACAAGCGGAAGCTAACCGTCGTCGTTGTGACCGCAGCCGTCTTCGTGCTGCTGGTAACCATGGCCTGGGCCGCCCCTCCAGCCAGGGAGTCTTCGGCGCCACTCCTGGCCACCCCGGGCTTGGATGCAGACAAGCTAGACGGACACCATGCTGTAGCGGCCTCGGCGTCGCTGATCGAGCGCCGATGGAAAATCTTGTGGACCAACGCGCAAGGCCAATTCGCCTGGGCCGCCATGCCTGAGACAGCCCTGAACAATAGATACCTCCGAAGAGACGATAGTACCCTTCTCGCCGTCAACCCCTTCGAGATAGAAGCCACCACCGAGATCGCGGCCAACGGGGGCCTGAACTTCATGCACCATTGGAGTGGCTACACGGAGATCTATAACTCCACTCACACGCAGGGTACCATCTACATCCCGGTCCACAACTTCACTAGCGCTTTCGGAAGCCCGCTAAGGCTGGCGGCCATCGACCTCTGCTACCAGGTCGCCTCAGGCAGTTACATCTACCAAACGGCTGTGTACTACGCCGACAACACAGGGAACAGAACGGAACTGCTGTGGGACGACACCAACCGCACCTCCACCACCTGGACATGCTACAGCATCCCCAACGACACACCGACGCTCATCGAGGGACCTTTGCTGGTCTACTTCAACCTCATCTTCGGCGGTACGGGGAGTGGCTACAAGGTCACCATCGGTCAGATCACCCTGACGTTGACGGAATAGGAAAGTCCTCCCGCCCTGCAAACCTGCCGAGCCACCGGTGACCGGAACCAGATCCATGTCCAGGCGGGGCCTCGCCCAGCCGCGATTCTGAAGACAGAAGAGCAGCGCTTGCGCGCTGCTCTTCCTTTTCGCACAGGGTGATATCGAATGGTGGGAATCGCTCCACCCAGGCCCTCCACCCTGGAACCCCACAGGCCAATCCAGCGTCTTGGGAACAGGAGGACACAACGTGCAAAGTAGAGGGTTTACGACCGTACTTATCATCGCCCTACTGGCCCTGTCCATCCTGGCCTGTGCGGGCCCAGGCCCGGAGCCGATACCCACGCCACTGCCTCCGACCGCCACGCCCATGCCCACCGCAACCCCGGTGGCACCCACTCCCACCCCAGAGGTCAGAGAACCCAACTACTCCAGCCCCACGTTGGCCCTTTCCCTGTGGTACCCTGAGTCCTGGGTCTGCGAGGACATGCCAGACGCCGTGGCTTTCGCCAGTTCCAGCGAGTTGATGTCCAGCGAAGACTGGGATACGGGGGCAGCCTTTGCCGTGATGCTCGGGGAACTGGAAGACGGACAGACCATCAAGGACCTCATCCGAGAGCAGCTGGAGGCGAGTGCATTGGAGGGGGTGGAGACGACAGAACTCGAGCCAATCGCCATAGGAGATGTCCGTGGAGTGATCACCAACGTGGAAGCCACACCTATGGGGGCTTCCACCACCATCAAGGGGTTCGTGGCCGGGGTGGAGCACGACCGCCAGACTTACCTGTTTATGGGCCTCGCGGTCAAAGAGGATTGGCCAGAGTTCGGCGAAACACTGGAGGCCATGCTGCAAAGCGTGTACTTCACAGAGCCCGAAGGCACATTCACCAGCGAGGACCTTGGCCTGAAGATGTGGTACCCAGAGGACTGGATCTTGGAAGAAGAGCACGATCAGGTGATCTTCGCCACCTCCAGCGACCTGATCGACAACGGAGAGTTGCCGACCGGGGCTGCTCTGATGATAAAGCGCTCCTCGTTAGGGGATGCCTGCCTGAAGAATTGGTTCCTGGAAGAGTTGGAGGCACTGGCCTTTGACGAAGGCGGCATCAACAGCGACATGGCGTATCGTACCGTGGCCGGTCAGGAAGGCCTGATCGTTGACCTGTGGGGGGTCCCCAGCGGGGGCACCAGTCCGGTGATGGGCTTCGCCGTGGCCGTCGCGCACGAGGACTGGGGCTATCTCTTCCTTGGCCTCACTGCCGCTGAGGACTGGCCCCAGTACCGTCCCACGCTGGAGAAAATGCTGGACAGCGTACAGTTCCTTGAGTAGCCGCTAACAGTCAGCCCCTGAGCCCCGCATCAGGCTGCTTACCCGCACAAGTTTGCGCTGGGGGGTGCCGCGCCCAGCGTCACTCTCTGGCGAGCCCCACCGTCACTGCCGTCGGGTGCCCCCAAGCACAGCGCCCGCACCTATGTCCCTCCAATATTGGTGCCCTCCGT
>DATEXS010000417.1:0-5619 GCA_035256725.1 Anaerolineae bacterium | reverse complement strand
CGCAGACCACTGCCCGAATCTCTCGTCCGCTCGCCCTCATCTGGCGCACCGCCGAGACCAAGACGGTCATCCCCAGGTCCTTGAAGGAGCCGGTGGGCGAGTTGCCGCACAGCTTGATCCACAACCTGGCCAGACTAAGCTCCCTCTCCAACCCTTGCGCGCGCAGCAAAGGGGTGTGGCCTTCGCCCAGCGTCACGATGTGCGCGGGGTCGAGCTGCGGCAAGACCCACTCTGCCTCGTTCCACACCCCACTTGCATAGGACTGTTCCACGCAACTCGCCCGCGCCTCCAGGAGAGCTCTCCATTCGTCGCCAGTCCGATCCTTCAAAGCCTCCAGGTCGTGTTCCACATCCAGCAAGCCACCGCACTGGGGACAGCGATAGACAACATCAAAGGGGGAGTAACGTCCGGGGCAGCCATGGCTGCATTGTTGCCAGCTATCATACGGCCGGGTTTTCCCCCCCAGACCCACACCTGAGACACCCGTCGAATCAGCCATGGAGGATCACCTCGCTGTGGATCTGTCGCAGGGCGCGGGCAGCATCATTCGCCGAGACTACCAAGGAGATGCTGCACTCGGAGGAACCCTGGGCGACGGCCACCACGTTGATGTTGGCCTGAGCCAGGGCGCCGAAGGTGCGAGCGGCCACGCCCGGCGTACCTCTCAGACCCGCTCCCACCGCCGTGACGATGACCATTTCATCCAGCGAAGACACGCGGTCGACGTCCCGCCTGCGTAACTCTGCGGCCATCTCCCCCTCTATCGCCTTAACCACTGCCGGAACGTGGTCGGTGGGGATGACGAAACAGATAGACTGCTCAGAAGAGGCCTGGGAGATCATTAGCACGCTGGCTCCCTGGCCGGCGACCGCGGCGAAGGTGCGCGCCGCGATGCCCGGCACGCCCATCATGCCCCGCCCCTCCACGGTGACCATGCTCAGGTCCCTGATGGCGGTGACCGCCTTGACCGCGCCGCAGGCGTTGTCTGGCTCCTTCACGATGCGCGTGCCCGGGCAGGAGGGGTTGAACGTATTCTTCACCCAGAGGGGTATGCCACGCTCCACTACCGGGCGGATGGCCCGAGGATGCAGCACCTTGGCCCCAAAGTAGGACAGTTCAGCGACCTCGGCGTAGGAGAGGATAGGGATACGTTGGGCCTCCGGCACCGCCCGGGGGTCCACGGTCATCACCCCATCGACGTCGGTCCAGATCCAGACCTCCTCGCTATCCAGGCAATCGCCCAGGATGGCGGCGCTGAAGTCGCTGCCGCCGCGACCGAGGGTGGTGGTCACCCCCTCCTCTGTAGCTCCGATGAAGCCAGTGACCACAGGGATGACGCCCTTCGCCAGCAGGGGGGCTAGCCGCCCGGCCACGTGGGCGCGAGTCGGCTCCATCAGGGGCGCCGCCTTCTGAAAGGTGGCATCGGTGACGATCAGTTCCGTAGCCAACACCGCCTCGCTCGTGGCCCCTCGTCGTCGGAGCAGCGCAGCCAAGAGCCCAGCGTTCATCCTCTCGCCGACGGAGACGATGGTGTCCATGGCTCGTGGAGTCACCTCCCCCAGGACATGGATGCTGCGGCAGAAGGCGGTGAACTCCGCCAGGTGCTCGTCCACCATGGCCAGCAGGGAGGAGCTTTCGCCGCCCGGCGAGAGCAGTTCCTGCACGACCCCACGATGGCGGCTTCGAAGATCGCCCTCGATCTCCATGTAGGTCTGGCCATCGCCGCCCGCAGCGCTCAGCGCACCCTTCATCAGAGCGTCCGTCACCCCATTGGCCGCGGAGACGACCACCACCACCCCCTCCCACTCCTGGGCAGTCGTAAGCACTATCTCCGCTGCCTGAGACAGTGCTTCTGGACTGCCCACCGAGGTACCCCCGAATTTCATGGTCAGTATTCTCACCTTCTTGCCTCCTACCCTGGCCTGCGCACTTCTCCGCGCAGGGCACAGGTCCCACCGCCCAGACGGCATCGAGCCGCAGGCTGGCTACCAGTCCATGCCGGCTCGCCCCGGGCACGTAGCTCCGCTCGCGGATAACAAAAGAGCCCACGCCTTGGGACGCGTGGGCTCTCACGTGGTTCCACCCAAGTTCGGCAACCAGCTATGCGGCTGCCGCGCTCTGAGGCGATAACGGGCCTGGCCGGGACCTCATACTCTCGCCGCGGCGATTTGAGAGATCCGCTCTCGGGGGGTTTTCGCGGCCGTCCGGCCAAGGGGGCTTCCACCCGGTGACCCCCTCTCTCTGTTACCTTCCCAGGCCGCTACTCGTCCCGATCAACGCGTTGGAGTATCGATATTGGCGCGCATTATAGCAGCTTCCCCAAGAGAGTGCAACTGGGGAATACGCGCCCGTAGGGGGGGCGCGACCCCGCAGCATTCGTGGCGCCAACAAATATGACCGGCAGAGACAGGAGGCGCAGGGTCATCCTTCGCGTCTTTCGGGTGATTCGTGCCATTCGCGGTCCGCTTCACCCCGACGCTTGTGCGGACACGCCGGTGGGGCCTCAACACGCGACCATTCAGGCAGTTCAGCCCCTCATTAGTTAAGAGACGACCCTGCTCATCAGGCCGCCCAAGAACCGTTGCCCACCGCACCACCCGCGCAGTAGCCCAGCTACCTATCCCCACTGGAACCCTTTGTCCCGGAAGAGCCTCGCGCAGGCATCCACCGCCTCCGGCTCGTACAGGATGCCCCTTTCCCGGCAAATCTCTTCCAGCACCTCGTTGACAGGGAAGGCGGGACGGTAGGGGCGGTGAGAACACATGGCGTCCACGACGTCCGCCACGGCGAGAATTCGCGATTCCATGCGTATGTCATCCCCACGGAGATGGTGCGGGTACCCCGATCCGTCCAGCCTCTCGTGATGCTGGAGGACGATGTCGGCAACCGGCCAGGGGAACTCCACCTCCCGCAGCAAGTCGTAGCCAACCTGGGCGTGAGCCTGGACCAGCCTGAGTTCGTTATCCGACAGACGACCGGGCTTGCTGAGTATCTCCGCTGGCACCGAGACTTTGCCCAGGTCGTGGATAGACCCGGCCACCCGGATTCCCCCGATGCGCGCCACCGAGAGCCCCATCTCCGTAGCTATGGCCCGGGCTAGATTCGCTACCCGTCGCTGGTGACCAGCCGTGTAGGGATCCCTCTGCTCGACTATCAGACCTAGGATCTTGATCAGTCCCCCCAGGACCTGTCGCAACTCACTCAACGTGTGCTCCAGTGCCTGTTCCGCGCCCATACGGTCACTGACGTCTCTGGCCACAGAGACCACGCCCACGATCTCCTCGCCTTGGATGATAGGAGCACCGCTCAGCTCGACGAACCGTCTCGTCCCATCGTTGGCAAGAAACTCGTAGACCGAGGCAGAAATGTGCCCACCGTTCAGTACGTGCCTGGCGTCGGACATCGCGACTTCCATGGACTCAGGAGACAGGATGCCCAGTTCCGGAAACGGCCTGCCTACCAGTTCTTCCGGAGTGTATCCCAACAGGCCTCGAACTGATGGTGAGATGGTCAGCACTCTGAGCTGTCTGTCCAGGGAGTAGATGACATCGGACACCTGCCCGAAGTGCAAGGCATACCGATGCTCGAGCTTCGCCAGTTGCCCGTTCAGCGCCCCGGCCCTGGCCCGGCTGCGCAGCGCCACCAGTCCGTGGGCCACGTCATCTGCTAGCTCCTCAAGAAGCCTGGCCTCCTCGTGGTCAAAAGCCTGGGCCCCTGGTGCACAGATGTTGAGCACGCCGAGCACCTCGCCGTTCGCGACCAGAGGCAAGGCGATACACGAGCCATACCCCTGGCGAATTGCCTCTTCTCGCCAGGGGTCGAACTCAGGGTCGGTCAACAAGCTGTTGCAAACCACCGGTTTGCCGGTGCGGATGGCAGCGCCGGCAGGCCCCCGCCCGGCAAAAGCACACGGGCTGCGCGGCCGGTCCAGGTAGCCCTCCTCGCCTCCGGCGTATGCGACGGGCAGGACACTCTTCCCCTCATCTTTCTGCGCATACCCTATCCAGGCCAGGCGATAGCCAGCGACCTCCACGATGACGCGGCAGACCTCTTGCAGCAACTGGTCCTCGTCCGTGGCTCGCACCACAGCCTGGTTGCAGCCGCTGAGGGTTCTAAGCGCCCGGGCTGTGCTGCGTAGATTGTCCTCGGTCATCTTGCGTTCGGTGATGTCCACGGAGAGGATCAGGATGCCTTCCGGTGCGGGCTCGATGCACAACTGGAAGCAGCCGGCCTGGCCATCGGGGTAGATGAACTCGCTCTCCATGCGAGTGGGAACCCGCCCCTCCATACACCTGCGGAGTGCCGCGAACATCTCGGTGTTCTCGATGCCCCCGTAGGCCTCCATCATCGTCTTGCCCAGCAGCCTCTCCTTCGTAGTTCGCCCATGCGCGGCCGCGGCATCGTTGACGTACAGATATCGCCAGTCATAGCCGATGATCTGGCAACCCTCGAGCATGTTGTCGAGCGTCTCGCGCAGACGCCTGGCCAGCACGAGTGGCGAACGCCCACTGGCCCCAATCTGTGCCCTCTGCTGAGGGTCAGTTCCCCCGGGCGATTTTGGAGTCTGCTCCTCAGTCTGTGATCCTGGCCTTCCTTGGTCTTTCATCTCTCACGCCCCAACACGGGAAAACGTCACTCTCGCGAAGCACGATCACCGGCCATGTGGAGCAAGCGGTCCACGCGGCGTCCAGACAACAAAAAACCAGGCTGTCATGATGCGCAGAACAAGCCTGGTATAGTAGTAGGCGACGTTTGCCGCCTATTCTGACGCGTCTGGTCGTCGCGGCTGTGCGGCCCCGCGACGTTCGGAAAACTACTGTGCGACTAAAACGAATTATACCACTAACTCAAGGAGAAAGCAATGCAGCGCACTCCGTAGGGGCGACCCGGCGGGTCGCCCTGCCACACCCATACCTGCGGGGAGCGCCGCCAGCCCCCGCCGGGGTCGCCCGCCCCTTCCAGGTCCATTGGTGTCATGAATCATGTCGCAGCCCGAAGCCGCCCCGGTCCTGCCACGTCTCCGCAGAGGCCGATCTGGCACCGGTTCCTGCGAGAAACCCGACCCCGGACGTAGGACAAGCTTGAAGCTTGTCCTACACCACCCGTGGCCATGTTGCCGTCGCCAGCATGTCACAGCTTGACTGCGCAGACCACACGCGATACGGGGATCTTTCGCGTTCTTGGCCTCCTTCGCGCCGTTCGCGGTCCCGCGCCGGCACCACCCCACCCCTTGACAACCTTTCGAATCAGCAGTATAATGGGCCTTGGTATATCATGGTTCTATGTACGCGCTGCGTAAGTTGGGGCGGAGAGTCCATACCTGAGCGGACCGAATAGGCGGGAGCCAAGGACAATGGAGAAAGATCTGAGAAAGGGGAGTGCCCGGGTGCTGATCCTCGCAATGCTGGCCGAGAAGCCGATGTACGGGTATCAGATCGCCAAGGAATTGAAGCGTCGCAGCAAGGGGTACTTCGTATTCAAGGAGGGCACGTTGTATCCAGCGCTGCACGGCATGGAGAAGGATGGCCTCTTGCAGAGCGAATGGGAAGTAGTGGACAAGGGACCTTCGCGGAAGTATTATCGGCTCACCGAAGATGGGAAGAAGGTGCTGGCCGCGGG
>DATEXS010000416.1:0-3259 GCA_035256725.1 Anaerolineae bacterium | reverse complement strand
CCAGGAGCGTAGGGACGACCCACCGGGTCGCCCCACTTCGTTCAGAGCGAAGCTCTGGCGTCAGTGCCGCCCACACCAGGCACCTCGATTATGCGGCCGATAACAGCGTCCATCAAGCCCTCTGATGCTGGCCCTGGCCAGCCTCATGGCGGGGGCTGGAACCTTCGACGGTCGATGCACGTCTGCATTGTGGCCACGATTTCCAGGTGGGTTGTAGACGACGTAGGCCAAGAACATTACGCCAGCAAGGCGGAGTCAGAGGAGGGAGGTCAAGATAATGAAGAAGGCTCGGTTCTCTCTACTGGTGTTGGTGATGGCACTGGCCCTCGCCGTGGTCGGGTGCGCAAGCGTGCCGTCAGAGGCGAGTACCTCCGCAGCAGAGGCCCCAACCGAGGTGCAACGTGCACGGGATGCAGCGGTGACCTTCGTGCGAGAGCACTTCGAGGAGGCCATAGTAGAACCGCTCTCCTGGGTGGAGGAGAAACTAACTCCCGAGGGGTTGGTCGGCGGCGAGGAGTGGCAGTATACCGCAGGGGACTGGGTGGTCAAGGTCTCCTACGGGATCGTAGCCCCCGAATGGACGGTGTACCACGTGGTGGTGTCCAACGAGAGCACTGGCTTCGAGTGGGAGGGCCGCGTGGACGGGTCCGGGCGTGCGTCGGAGGCGCCGGAGAATGCGCTGCTGGCCAGGGACCAAGCTCTGCTGTACGTCAGTGAGCAGCATGGTCAGTCTGGACTCGGGGCGGGCCTGGCCTGGCAGGAAGAGCGGCTCACGCCTGAGAACATCGTGGGCGGCGAGACCTACCAGTATTCAGCCGGCGATTGGGTGGTGACGGTCGCCTATCCCGTCGTGCTGCCCGAGAACACCATCTACACCATCTCAGTGACTAACCAGAGCACCGGCTTCCAGTGGGAAGGGGAGATCGACGCTCAGGGAGCGCTGACGGAGCACTAAGCGCTCAGACAGCTACTCAGCCTCAGGTATGAGTAGGGGCGACCCGCCGGGTCGCCCTTCTTGTTGGTCCAAAACCCACCCCGTGGCCGGGGGTTCACCCAATCCAGCGCGCCACTTTGGAGTCGGTGCCCTCGACCCCAGGCACCTCTACGATACGGTCGATGACGCCGTCCATCGAGGCGATGTCTTCGCCTTCCACGATGGTGATCGCGTCCGGTGAGCCAAAGAGCGCGTCTGCTCTAGCCACCCCAGGTAGCTGACGTATCGTCTGCACCACCTTGCGGGGCTGCCTGGTGGTGATGAACACGTAGGCACAGAACTTCATGGCCAGCTCCATCCGCCTCCCGCTCACTGGCCCAGACGAGCCAGTTACTCTTCCAGGACGGGACAGAGGGCCTCGAATCCCGAGGCACAGTACTCTACGCGCCCGCCGACCATGGTCATCAACACTTGGATGTCCTTGATGCGGTCAGGATCCACCGTCAATGGGTCTTCGGAGAGGATGATCACGTCGGCGAACTTCCCCGGCTTCAGACTGCCGACTTCATCGTCCCGGAAGAGCGCGTATGCTGACCCCATCGTCATCAAGCGCAGCGCCTCTTCCACTGTGATGGCATTCGCTGCAAACCAGTCTGGCGGCTCGCAGACCGAACCGTCTTCCGCAATGCCACCGCGAGTGACAAAGCCCCAAAGGTCCAAGAGAGGCCCTAGAGGAGGCACCGGAGGATCGTCTCCATGCCAGGCGATGGGCAGTCCCGGATTGGCGTCGAGGAGCTCCCGCCAGGGCCACTCCCAGGTCTGATACTCCACCGGAACTGTGAACCTGTATTGGCCGCCGGCTCCAGGCCCACCACAGATAGGGTACAACCCGAAGATCAGGGGAACAATGCCGATCTCGCTGTAGCGTGGCATCAGATCGGGTCGGAGCACAGCGTTGTGCTCAATGCGGTGCCGCATGGTGTTGGGTTGTCCGTCGAGAGCCGCAGCGATGGCGCTTTGCACCTGTTCGATCGCTCGATCTCCAAGCGCGTGGATAGCCAACTGGTAGCCGTCGGCGTGCACGCCGGCCACGATTCGGTCCATCTCCTCCTGAGTGAAGTACAGGTCACCTTGCCCCACACCGTTGGGGTATTCGAAGCTCACCGCCGGCGCATTGCAGGACCCGCCGTCGGAGAAAACCTTCACCCCGCCGATCCGGAGCATCTCTCCAGGCACCCGAGTTGGTGCATGTTCCCGATACCAATCTCCCATAACCTCACCGCAGTTATCACTGTAGACCAGATACAGACTTGTCCGAACGCGCAATCGTCCGGCCTGAGCCAGCGCTTGCATGTCTTCCAGGAGTGCGGGGGTGACGAACATGTCCGCAAGAGTGGTGATTCCGTTCGTGAGGGCCAGTTCCTGAACAGTCCCTAGGTCCGCCCCATAGTGACCAGCATTATCGAATAGGTGGGTGTGCGCATCCACAAACCCCGGCATCAAGGCACTGCCCTGTAGATCCACTACTCCCGTGTCCGGCCCTTGCAGCGCCAAGATATCCTCGTCGCCGCCCACGGCCAGGATTCTCCCGTCCCGGATGGCAACAGCTTGCGCCGTCGGCTGCCCGGACTCAATAGTCAGTATCGAGCCATTATGGAAAACCACATGGGGCGGGAGAGTGGACGACGAAGGTGGTGGCATGGATGGCGAAGGCTCCGGTAAGGCCGTGGGTGTTTGCGGTAGAGGAGTGGGCGCCTCGCGGGTAACGGGCGGGAGGGCTGTCTCTGAGGGCTCTGGCGGCAGTGTGCTGCAAGCGACGGGAAGGAAGGCCAGTACCAGTGCGAAAGCGATTCTTCTTCCCAGCAGGCGGCGATCAGTGTCGCCCCTCATCGTCTTCCCCTCTCTCTATCCTGTTTCAGGGGCACAAGGCTAGGTCAGCCACTTGTGGCTGGTCCCCGCCGGGACTGCTCCCTCCCCAAGCTAACCGATCCAGCGCGCCACCTTCGAGTCGGTGCCTTCCACCCCAGACACTTCTGCGATACGGTCGATAACGGCGTCCATGGAGGCGATGTCCTCGCCTTCTACTATGGCGATCGCGTCCGGTGAGCCAAAGAGGGCGTCGGCCTTGGCCACTCCGGGTATCTGACGGATCGTCTGAACCACGTTGCGGGGTTGCCTGGTGGTGATGAACACGTAGGCCCAGACCTTCATTAAGTAGCTCCTTCCTCGCGGATCGTCCCGCCAGAGGCCGATGCTGACCACCGAACAGCGCGGAGCCCTACTCGCCTTTGGCCACTAGCTCAGACGAGCCAGCTCCTCTTCCAC
>DATEXS010000415.1:0-2771 GCA_035256725.1 Anaerolineae bacterium | reverse complement strand
GAGCGAATCACGGTTGAAGCTGAGACCGCCTGCCCCGGATACCTGGTACTCAGCGACGCTCACTATCCTGGGTGGGTGGCGCTGGTGGACGGAAGGCCAGAGGAGATACGACGCGCCAACTTCTACTTTCGGGCCGTCTTCGTGCGGCCAGGCCACCATTTGATCGAATTCGTGTATCAGCCAACAAGCGTCAAGGTGGGGCTGGCCCTGTCACTGGCGGCAGCTCTGGTCGTGGTCGGCGGATTCGCCTGGGAGAGGCTGAGAGGCTGGCCTTCCACTTGCTGAGCAAGGCCAGCGCGAACACGTCCCTTTTCTAGCTCTCTGAGGACGGGATACTCATCGCCGTGGCGATTCACTGTGGCGGGGCGGTCTAACCCTTCTAGACCGAATAGACAGCCACAGAGCTCGGGCTCGCACGCCCTTCTGAGGGCAGGCGATGGACAAGGCAGCGTTCGCAGTCCGGTTTCATGCTGCGGCTAACGGGCCAGGACAGGCAATCATCGCGACCACGAGATCTGCTCATCCATCCAGTTTCTCTTGTTGCTGCCGGTATCTCTGCTCGACCATTCGCCGCCGAACTCCTCAGCGGTGGCGTAGGTTTGGCTGCCCGTGTTGAACAGTCTCCGCTGGTTGCTCCCGTCGGCAGCCATGACCCAGATGGCCCAGGGGCCGCCGCGGTTGCACAGGAACGCCATGTGGGTTCCGTCCGGCGACCAGGCTGGCAGGCCATCCACAGAGGCGTCCGTGGTCAGCCTCTGCTCGCCACTCCCATCGGCATTGACCACCCAGATATCCCAGTTGCCGCCCGTATCACGCATGAAGGCTATTTTGCTGCCCACAGGAGACCAATCCGGCGATGAATCACTTGGATTGCTGGTTAGCTGTCTGTCGCCGCTTCCTGTGCGATCCATGACAGCGAGAAGGGTCGTCCTGGCTACGACGCGTTGTCCGTCGCTCGACCAGTCGGGGGTGTCGCCGGGACCCAGGTCCACGTCAGCGTGGTTGGTCAAGTCGTGGGTGCGTAGCTCCGAGTTGTGGTGCGGACCAAACCTCTTGGTCGCATAGACGAGCAACTTCCCATCCGGCGACCAGCGAGGCACGCTGTCTTCGTTGGGCTCGGCCCCACCGCGGGGCCGATTGCACCCGCCACCCCCTATCCCAGAGACAACCAGGCCCCGACAGTCGGGATCCCAGGACCGGTAGGCGATTCGATCCCCAGCCAGATCGAGTGCTGGCTCGCTTGCCAAGGAGATTACGCTCAGGTCGTTGCCGTTGATATCGGCGATGTGGATTTCGTAGTGCGTTTGCCCACCGACATAGCGAGGGTAGGCGATCTTGCCAGAGAGGGCCGCCGGCCTCATGGTAGGCGTTGGAGCAGGTTTCGTCGGGCTTGGGCTGACTCCAACCGGCGCGGTGGCGGTGGGTGGGATGGGGGTCCCCGTTGGCTGTACGGACTCCTCGGGGCTCGCCTGCGGGGTTTCTCCAGGTGGGCTCGCCTCCGCTGTGGGCGAAACCTCTGCAACCACCTGACCTAGTTGCACGCTATTGGCCATCACGCGAAAAATGGGCCAGGAGAGTTGCTCCCAGGTATCTGAAGCGCCAATGGCCCAGATGCCATACCAGCTGGCATCTTTCACGGTGGCCGCGATGTAGATGGTGGTGGGCGCCTGCAGCCCAGAGATCTGGCCCTGTACAGCAGCCCATTCCCAACCTCCAAAAGAGGACACCTCTACGCCGCCCAACTGGGAGCCGATAGGCAACTCTATCGACTGGCGAGCCTTGATCAAGGCTCCCATGCTATCCATGCCTCCCTCGTCGGGGCCTAAGGGCAGGGAACTGACAAAGACGACATTCCCCCTCAGCGAGTCTATGTCTTCTTCTTTCTCGGCAAAGATGGTCTGTAGTTCCTCCTCCCGGACGAACCATGCGCTTGGGTACAGCAGAGACAAACTCAAGTCACTCCTGCTGTAGGCAGAGAAGGCAATCTCCGGCGGCAGTTCTCCGCCGCACTCGATGAGCCCCGCCTGCGCGCTCTCGAGACTGGGGTCCAGGGCCAGGGCTTGTTGGAACTCAGGGACCGCCCTGTCGCAGCTCTCTAGCTGCAAGTAGGCCTGTCCCAACCGGGCATAGATCTCCGCGTTTTGGGGCCCCAGGCCGAGGGCCCTCTGGTATTCGGCTATGGCTTCGTCGTAGCGCCCCGCGTCGAAAAGTTCGTCGCCTGAGACAATATACTCGCTGGCAGACGCAGACTCCGTGGGCAATGGTGAGACCGGGGTGCCTCTAATGGGCACGGACGGCGTTCTGCCAGCCAACTCGGCCACCAGGGTGCTGAGAGGTCTGCTAGGCAACATGAACTCCGAGATTAGCACGGAAAGACCGCTGACCACACAGCACAGGGCCACCACGGCTATTACGATCGGCACCGCGTAACTCGATGGTTTCCTCGGGGACTTGGGGCCAGCCGAATCGGAGACCATGGGCAGGGGTGGCGACGGCGGTCTTGGCGGGCGTGCCTCGTCACCCGGTGTGCCCGCTCCCTTCGCTGGGGGCTCGGCCTGCACCCACTTCTCTCCATCGTAGTAGTACCAGAGCCCGCTCTGGGCGCCAATCATCCAATAGCGGCCCTCCTCGTCCAGCACCTGAAGCCGCCTCAGCTCCGCCTCGAACTCCCGCTCACCTATCTCGCCGCTATCCAGTTGCTTCCTGAGCGCTCGAAACCTGTTTTCTACATCCCCGAAGTCCATAAGGTGCCTCCGTGTGTGTCGAAAAAC
>DATEXS010000414.1:0-11826 GCA_035256725.1 Anaerolineae bacterium | reverse complement strand
ACCTCCACTTCCTCAAGCTCCTCGACTACAGCGACTGGCTCGACCGGCTCAGCCTCGAACTCCACCTCCTCAAGCTCCTCGACCTCTGGCTCAGCCTCCACAGTGCTCTCATCGAGGGGAGATACGGGTACCTCAGGCCGCGCTTCGGCCTCCAGTCCCTCCTGGTGGGCAACCTCACGCTCCTCCTGAATCCCCGCCCATGCCTCTTCGCCTTCCATCTCTTCGCGGGTCGGCCCCTGCTTCAAGCTGAGGCCCATGCGCTGTCGATCAGAGTCGATGCTCAAGATCTTGACGTACAGTTGCTCGCCTTCTCTCACCAGATCCTGAGGGGCAAAGTCCCCATCGGACAGTTCTGACACGTGGATCAGTCCCTCTATGCCGTCTTCAATCCGCGCGAAGGCACCGAAGTCAACGATGTTGGTAACCACCCCCTTGACGATCTGCCCTACCTGGTACTTCTCCTCGACCACCTGCCAGGGATCTGGCTGCAGGCGCTTCAGGCTAAGGCCGATCCTCTTCTTCTCGCGGTCGATCCGAAGGACGTAAACCTCTACTTCCTGTCCTGCTCTGAGCACGTCACGTGCGTGCCGGACACGCCGCCAGGAAAGCTCCGAGATGTGAATCAGGCCGTCAGCACCTCCTAGATCCACGAAAGCCCCAAAATCACAGAGGTTTCTTACCGTACCGGTTCGAATGTCTCCCTCCTGCAAGTCATCCAGCAGTTCGGTCTTCCGCTTGTCCCGGTACTCGCGGGAGGCTGCTCGCTCAGAGAAGATCAGCCGACGCCGCTGGCGATCCACCTCTATCACCTTGAGCAGAAGCTCCTGCCCCTCCATCTTGGACAGGGTTTGCATGCGCTCCTCGTGACTGCTGCGCCTGCTCAGGCCGGAGAGCTGTGAAGCCGGGACAAAGCCTCTGATCTGGCCAAAATAGACAAGAAGCCCGCCTTTGTTGTGACCCGCGATAGTGCCATCGAACACGTCCCCTGATTCGTAGAGTTTCTCGGCCCTCCGCCAGTCCTCCATCGTGCGCGCCATATTGAGCGACACGATGACGTCTCCATCAGCGCTTTCCGGCCTAAGCACGTAGACCGGCACCTTGTCCCCCACTTCTATCTGGGAGACAGCCTCCTCGCCCATCCTCTCCAAGTCCACGCTGGGTACAACGCCCTCGGTCTTGCCGCCGATATCAACGATTATCTCGTCCTTGTCTATCCTCAGTACCTCAGCGTACCTGATATCGCCGCGCTTGGGACGCTTGTAGTCGTACTCCTCCTCGAGGAACTTCCACATGGGCGATCCACTAGCTTCATTGTTGTTTGTCCCCTCTTCGCCCATCATCCTGTCTACCATGGTAATCCAGGTTTCCCCCTTCAACTTTGGCTTCTACAATACGGCGAGACCGCAGTCTTGCCGAGGACAGCCTGCCGTCGTCGCATCGCTAGGTGTTTCCCCAGCCTCTACTTCACCGGGGCGCAAGCCTCATCACAGGGCAGAGATCTCGGCCTCAACTGCGAACTCCTCTTCTTTTGCCTCGTCCCCAATCTCCAAATCCCTCCTATCCAGTTCCTCCTCTTCAAGGTCCGCATGGAACCCCGTTCCCGCGGGGATGAGCTTCCCGATAATGACGTTCTCCTTCAGGCCACGGAGGTCGTCCCGCTTGCCCTCTATAGCCGCCTGGGCCAACACGTTGATCGTGTGCTGGAAGGAAGAAGCCGAAAGGAAGCTCTCCGTGTTCAGCGCCGCCTTGGTGATTCCCAGCAACACCTGGCGCGCAGTTGCCGGCGTGCCACCATCGGCAAGGATTTTTCGATTAGCTTCTTCGAAGGCGAGACGTTCAACCGTCTCTCCCAGCATAAACTCCGAATCCCCGAGGGAGGTGATGGAAACCTTGCTCAACATCTGCCTGACGATCATCTCGATATGCTTGTCATTGATCGTCACGCCCTGGGATCGATACACCTTCTGGATTTCTTCCAGCAGGTACATCTCCACTTCGTCTGTACCCTGGATCCTCAGTACTTCGTGAGGGTTCAAGGGTCCCTCGGTCAACTGCTCACCGGCGGGCACCTTCTGAAGGTTCCTTACACGAATGCGAGCAGTCGAGGCCACCTCGTACTCCGTGGCTATCTGCTCTTCGCGATAGATGGTGATCTTGTCCTCTTCCATGATCACCCGACCATCGGCCTGGGCGACGAGTTGGTCAAAGCGCGGGCTGCCTTCCTCTCCTCGCTGCTGAAGCGGGGCGCCTTTCTGCACGTGGTCGCCGTCCCCTACGAGGACCCTATAGCCGGCCTTTAGCTCGTGTTCTTCGCGGAAAACGTCCGTGGCGGTCAGAATGATCTTGCGCAGACCGTCCTCGTGCAGAATCTGGACCGTGCCGTCCATGTCGGCGATGATCGCCTGGCCCTTGGGACTGCGTGCCTCGAACAACTCCTGAACCCTGGGTAGACCGTGGGTGATGTCCCTGTGCTCACCCTCGACCACACCTCCGGTGTGGAACGTCCTGAGGGTCAACTGAGTACCTGGCTCACCGATGGACTGGGCGGCGATGATGCCCACAGCCTCGCCCAGAGATACAAGCCCTTCCTTAGCCAGGTCCCTTCCGTAGCACCGCCTGCAGACACCGTATCGCAGCTCACACATCAGCGGAGAGCGGACGTACACTTCCTTAAGGCCAGCCTCCTCAATGCTCGCCAGGTGGGCTCGATTGATCATCTCCCCCTTCTCCACGATCACCTCGCCGGACTCGGGGTTGACGATATCTTCCGCAGCCAGCCTTCCCCAGATGCGCTCCTCCAGAGTCTCGCCGATCTCCTCCGATCTGTCAGCGTTGATCCAAATGCCGTTCTGGGTGCCGCAATCATCGGCGTTGACGATGGAGTCCTGGGCCACGTCCACCAGGCGGCGGGTTAGGTACCCAGCATCCGCCGTACGCAGGGCCGTGTCCGCCAGTCCCTTACGGGCGCCGTGAGTGGAGATGAAGTACTCCAGGGCGGTCAGCCCTTCTCGGAAATTGGATCGGATCGGCAGTTCGATGATGCGACCCGCAGGGTCGGCCATCAGGCCGCGCATGCCAGCCAACTGCCTGATCGGCTGGAATCCACCCTTGGTGGCACCAGAAGCCGCCATCAACCTGATGGGCCCCATAGGATCAAGAGACCGGGCCACAGCCTCGGTGACCTCGTCCATAGCCTCCGTCCACAGCTCGACCTTCTTCACGTACTGCTCGTTGAGCGTGATCAGGCCACGCCGGTACTGCCGCTCAATTTCCTCCGCCTCCGCAGAGACCTCCTGGAGTATGTGCTCCTTCTCCTCAGGGATCGTAATATCGCTGACGGCGATGGTCAACCCAGAGCGGGTGGCGTACTTGAACCCCAGGGCCTTGATCTCGTCCACCATGGTTGCGGTGGCCTCGGGGCCGAGCTTGTGATAGCACTCTGCTACCAGTTGTTTCAGCTTCCCCTTGTCCATCTCTTCATCGCGGTACTGCAATTCATCAGGCAGCGCAGAATTGAAGATGGCACGACCCACGGTCGTATCGATCAGACGGGTATATCTCCTCTTGGTGACCAGAACCTTGGCTCGCAGTTTGATCTTGGCGTGCAAAACCACCTGGCCGAGATCATAGGCCAGGTGGACCTCATCGATGTCTGAGAAGACCTTACCCTCGCCTTTGCAGCCGTCCTCGGCAATAGTTAGATAGTAGCAGCCGAGCACCACGTCCTTAGTAGGGCTCACCGTAGGCTCGCCATTGGCGGGCAACAGCAGGTTCCGACTGGAAAGCATCAGTTCCCTGGCCTCCACCTGAGCAGCCTGAGAGAGGGGCACGTGTACGGCCATTTGGTCACCGTCGAAGTCGGCATTGAAAGCGCTGCACACCAGGGGGTGGATCTGTATGGCATTGCCCTCCACCAACACAGGCTCGAAGGCCTGGATCCCCAACCTGTGCAAGGTGGGAGCCCGGTTGAGGAGCACGAGGTGATCTTTGACTACCTCCTCTAGCACTTCCCACACCTCGGGACGCATCTGCTCGATGATCCGCCTGGTTCCCTTCACATTATGGGCGTAGCTATGCTCGACCAGCTTGTGCATGACAAAGGGCTTGAATAGCTCCAGCGCCATGCTCTTGGGCAGGCCGCACTGGTGCAGCTTGAGGTGAGGACCGACGACGATCACCGAGCGGCCTGAGTAGTCCACTCGCTTGCCCAAGAGGTTGCGCCTGAATCGACCCTGCTTTCCCTTGAGCATGTCGGACAGCGACTTGAGTTTGCGCCTGCCTCTCGACGAGACCGCCTTGCCGCGACGGCTGTTGTCAATGAGAGAATCTACCGCCTCCTGAAGCATGCGCTTCTCGTTTCTGATGATGACGTCAGGCGCACCCAATTCCACGAGCTTCTTTAGCCTGTTGTTGCGATTGATCACCCGGCGATACAGATCGTTCAGATCGCTGGTGGCGAAGCGTCCACCATCCAGTTGTACCATGGGCCGCAAATCAGGCGGAATGACCGGCAGGATGGTGAGAATCATCCATTCAGGGCGGTTGTTCGACTTACGCAGAGCCTCCGAGACCCGCAAACGCTTGGTGGCCTTCTTACGCCGCTGCTTGCTACGGCTCTGATTGGCCTCGCGCCGCAGACGCTCGGCCATGTGGTCCAGATCCAGGTTCTTGCAGACGTTGTAGAGCGCCTCCCCGCCCATCTCCGCCTTGAAGAAGCGACCCCACTTGGCCTCCAATTCACGATACTGGGTCTCGTTGAGGAACTGCCTCACTTTGATGCCCTTGATCTCCTTGCGTTCCTCCTCAGAGGCTGCCTTGGATTCCGCAATCTTCTGATCCACGGCCTCCTCAAGCTCGCGGATCTTGGCCTCCATCTCTTGGCGCAGTTGATCGATTTCCGCCTCGATCAACACCAAGTCCTCTTGCTGCTTCTCCCTTGTTGCCGCCTCCACCTCTTCGATCTGCCCCTGAACCGCGCGATTCAGGAGGGTAAGGTGCTCACGCTTCACCACGCTCCCTGAAGGGATGAGGGGCTCATCAGCCGCAGGCTCGAACACTATGTCCTTCCTGATGACCTTGCCCATCGCCTTGTTTATCCTGTTCTGGACAGAGGTGGCCTCCCGCATGATACGGTCGGTCTCTTCGGCCAACGTCTCCTCGAATCTCTTCTTGATCTTGTCGGCCTGGGCCTCCAACTTCTGAACCTTGCGACCGATCTCCGACTGGATCTCCTCGGTGCGCTCCTTCAAAGCGGACCGCAGCTCCGCCATCTCCGTGGCCAGCTTCTCGTCCACCTTTCTCAGCACCTTGGCGCGACCGTCATCATCAACCTCGGTCACCATGTACTGGGCGAAGTACAACACGCGGTCCAGATCACGCCTGGAGATATCAAGCAGCAGTCCCAGATAGCTGGGCACGCGCTGCGTGTACCACACGTGGGCCACTGGGGAGGCCAGCCTGATATGACCCATGCGCTCTCGCCGCACCCGCGATCGCGTGACTTCCACCCCACACTTCTCACATACGATCCCCTTGTGCCGGATCTTCTTGTACTTACCACAATAGCATTGCCAGTCCTTGGTAGGGCCGAAGATGGCCTCACAGAAAAGCCCGTCCCTCTCTGGCCGCAACCTCCGGTAGTTGATCGTCTCCGGCTTGGTGACCTCCCCGTGCGACCAGGAGAGGATCTGTTCGGGGGAAGCCAAGCTCACCCGCAAGGCTTTGAAGTCCTTTATGTCCAACGTGTCCTCCTACGCTTGCGATCCAAGTGGCGTGTCGACGCGTCCGCTGACTCGGTGGTTTGTGACGCTCGCAGCGCTGCTTGTTTAGAAAACAAAAATCTCGGTGCCCTAACCCCACCCACGGAGCGGCGGAGCAACCGAGTTCTTGATATCCCCAGCCACACTACCCAGTCTCTGCCCCAGGATTCTAGAGAATCTAGCTGCGTTGACTACAACACTCCCATGAACAGCGTCCTTCCAGGTACAGCAACTGACACTAACGGGGAGCTAGAGAATCAATAGCCCGGCGCCACGGGGGGCTGCGTCAACCACCTAAATTAGTATTATACAGCAATAGGCAATTGCTGTCAAATCGGCGCCGTGCTAAGCTTCGGCCTCTTCGCGGGTGTAGGGTTGCCCTAGAGCGGCCGGTGTTCCGATTCGCTTCCGCACAGCCTCTCTGGAGGCAAAGATGAGGATTATCACGACTGCGGCGTAGGGCATCATCCGTAGGAATTCAGGCAACAAAAGCACCTTCACTAGTTGTGGCAGGTGGGTAGTGGGCAACATCTGGACGTCGAACACCACGCGGCTTATGGCTCCGAAAAGGTAGGCACCGAAGGCTGCCCTCCATGGGTTCCACGCCGCGAAGATGACCAACCCCACCGCAATCCATCCCCAGCCCGCCGTCATGTTCTCGATCCATCCAGGGGTGTACGCCAGGCTGAGAGCCGCCCCACCCAGTCCGCCGAGAGCCCCCCCAACCACGGTATAGACGTAGCGAATGACTGTGACGTTGACCCCAAGCGCGTCTGCAGCCGCCGGGTTCTCACCCACGGCGCGAAGGTGGAGACCAGGGCGCGTCTTGTTGATCCAGAACCAGCAGACGGGCAACAAGACGAAAGCCAGATAGACGGTCGCATCGTGCTCGAAGAGAACGGGGCCTATGAAGGGGATGCTCTGTAGCATCGGGATGGGCATCGTCGAGAACTTGGGAGCCGGCACATTCACATACGGAAACCCCAGGAACGCACTCACGCCAGCACCGAAGATCGTTAGTGCCAGGCCACTCACCACCTGGTCTCCGCGCAGCGTGATAGAGATAAAGGCATGGATGAGGCTCAGGAGGCCGCCCGCAGCCATGGCCGCAAGGGCGCCGAAGACAGCGCTGCCCGTTGCCAGGCCTCCCACAATGCCAGTCAGAGCGCCAACCAGCATCATGCCCTCCACACCGAGATTGAGTATCCCTGAGCGCTCGGCGAATATCTCCCCCAGGGCACCGAACAGGATGGGAGTGCCGGCCGCGATACCAGCGCTCAGAATTATGACGACAAAGGCAGCAAGCTCAGTCACCAAGCCACCTTTCGGGCCATCACGCCCCGCGTCCCCACCGCACTCGATAGCGCACCAGGACGTCGCCTCCGATCAACACAAAGAAGATCACCGCCTGCAGCATCATCCCCAGAGCCTTGGGTGCTCCTGGAATGGCATCACTGCCTCGGTAGAGCCCGCCCAGTAACAGCGATACCAGGATCACGCCCCAAGGGTTGAGCTTTGCTAGCCAGGCTACAATGATTGCCGTATACCCGTATCCCGGCGAGAACATCCTTTTGATGAGGTGCAGGTTGCCTGCTATCTCGCTCATTCCAGCCAGACCGGCCAGACCCCCGCTGACCAGCATCACCAGTATGATGTTTCGTTTCAGACTCATGCCCGCGTATCTTGCAGCTCGAGCATTCTCTCCGATGACCCGGATCTCGTAACCCCAACGGGTGCGCGACAGGAGAAGCCACAACACAGCCGCAGCACCGAGGCTGAGCACAAGCCCGAGATGCACGCGACGGCCGCCCAAGAACCAGATGCTTCCCAACGAGAGGGCGGCCAGGCACAGGAAGCTGATGCCTATCTCGAGCTTCTCCCTACTGCTGTGCGCGCGACGAACGATCCAGTACACCGCCACCACGGCAGCGATGACCAGGAAAACGACAGTGGGCAGGTACCAGGCTTGGGTGATCATCGGCAGAGTGGCGCTCGGGCTAAGGCGCGGGGTGCTGGGGAACCCCAGGCTGCTCGGATCCTGCCAGGGTCCAATGACCAGGTAGTTCACCCACTGGATGGCGATGTAGTTCAGCATCAAGCTGGTGATGATCTCGTTGACACCCAGGAAAGCCTTGAGAGCGCCGGGAATCGCCCCCCACAGCGCGCCCCCCGCAAAGCCGGCAACCACCATCGCTGGAAGCAGCGCCCAGGCTGGTGCGTCTGGCAGAGTGTAGGCCACCAGGCAGGAGGCGAAAGCACCCATGTACAACTGCCCTTCGGCACCTATGTTCCAGACGAGCATACGGAAGGCTAGGGCGACGCCCAGACCGGCCAGCATCAAGGGTATGGCCTTCATTATCGTCTCGGAGATGCCATAGGCACTGCCGAAGGCCAACAGCACCATGTCCCGATAGCCGGTGATGGGGTTGATGCCCTGCATCATCATGGGCACCATTCCCAGCATCAAAGCGACCGCCAGGCTGGCGAGCGGCACCGCGTAGCGCAGCCAGCGACGCACTTCGAGCCTGGGCTCCAGCCTGACGGAGAACCCGCGCAGCCCCGCCAGCAACCGCCCAGCGCTACTCTCCATGCACTTCCTCCGCCGCTGTGCCGGCCATCATCAAGCCGAGCGCTTCGACGCGGGCTTCTTCAGACGGCACCACACCCATGACTCGCCCCTCGTAGAGCACCGCGATCCGATCGCTCATACTCAGTAGTTCCTCCAGATCCTCTGAGATGAGCACAATCCCGGCGCCCGAGTCACGCTGTTCCAGGAGTAGGCCCCGAACCGCCTCCGTGGCGCCCACATCCAGCCCCCGCGTGGGGTGCACAGCCACCATAAGGGATGGTTGGGATGATATTTCTCGCGCCAAGATGAGCTTCTGCAGGTTGCCGCCTGAGAGGAGCCGCGTGCGAGTATCAATCCCCGGCGTCATCACGTCGTAGGCCTGCACTAACTCCTCGGCGTGGGCCGAGATGGCATCGCCGTCCAGGAAGAATCCGCTGCAGACGGGAGGATCTCGATAGCACTTCAAGATCAGGTTCTCGGCGACGCTCAAGTTCACCACCAGACCCGAGCCCATCCTGTCTTCGGGGATGTAGCCCACGCCCCTATCCATAACCTCCCGCGGCGATCTGTTGGCGACATCTGTGCCGGCCACGCTAATGCGGCCTCTCGTCACCGGACGCAGACCAACTATGGCCTCCGCGAGTTCGCGCTGTCCGTTTCCGGCGACGCCGGCCACACCCAGTATCTCCCCACTGCGCACCGTCAGGGACACATCGCGCAGGGCCTCCAGTCCCTTGTCGCTCAGAGCCGACAGCCCCTCTATTTCCAGGACAACGTCGCCCGGCTCGGACTCCCTCTTGCGGAGACGGACCAGGACGTCCCGGCCGACCATCATCCTGGCCAGGTCTTCCTTGCTTGTCTGACTCGCGAAGACGGTATCCACCACCTCTCCCCGACGGAGAATCGTGATCCTGTCGGAGACGGACATCACTTCTCCCAGCTTGTGGCTGATGAAAACGACCGTGTGCCCCTCGGACACCATGCTGCGCAGGGTCTTGAAAAGCTCCTCGGCTTCCTGGGGCGTCAACACCGCCGTGGGCTCATCCAGAATCAGGATGCGCGCCCCGCGATACAGCGCTTTCAGGATCTCGACCCTCTGCTGCTCCCCCACCGATAGCTGCCAGATCCTGGCTTTCGGATCCACTTGAAGATGGTAGCGCTCCGCCAGCCGGGCGATGTCGTTCTCCACCTGGCCCAGATGTAGTGAGAAGCGGGGTGTGTCCAGGCCGAGGATGATGTTCTCCGCCACGGTGTGGGATTCGACGAGCATAAAGTGCTGGTGGACCATGCCGATGCCCAGGCCAATGGCATCCCGAGGGGAGCGCAGGGTCACTCGCCGACCATCGATCCAGATCTGCCCCTCATCGGGCTGGTACAGCCCATTGAGGATCTTCATCAGCGTCGTCTTGCCGGCCCCATTCTCCCCGAGCAGGGCGTGGATCTCCCCCTTCAACACGGAGAAGTCTATGCTGTGGTTAGCCACCACCCCCGGAAAGCGTTTGGTGATGCCCTCCATGCGGATGGCGAAGCGGCTGGCGTCTTCCACTCGTGCGCGGGCCTCCCAATAGAAAGGTAGCCCTGGGGAAGCTCCCAGGGCTACCTTCGACCGCTACTATTCGCAGCCGACACCCTCAGGCACTTCGGAGTTCACGCCCTCGACGTATTTGTTCATGCAGATCAAATCAGTATCTGTCAAGCATTGACCTGCAGCGATAAAGACGTCGCCGTTGTTGTCGAGGATATCAGTCTCTCCAGCACAGAAAGGCCATTGAGGAGCTGCTGCCTCCATCTGGCTCTTGGCTTCATCGACGGCAGCCTGGGCTCCCTCGGGCGCAGCAGGCCCTAAATCGGTCAAGACTACTGTGCCTTCAGACATGGGCCGATAGATCGTCTCGGGCTCCCAGGTCCCGGCCCGCACTGCTTCTACGAGCTCCACATAGATGGGGCCCCAATTCCAGCAGGGCGTGGTCAGGCACTTGTCGGGAGCCACACTGCAACTCTCGCAACTGTCATAGCCCACCGACCACACACCCTGCGCATCGGCGGTCACCACAGGCACAGTGGTATCGGTACCGGTGAAGATCACGTCCACGCCAGCATCGACCATGGACTCCACAGCCGCAGTCTCTGCCGGGACATCGAACCAGTTGCCGATCCACACCACTTCCAGCTCCACGTCAGGATTGACCGACCGCGCCCCGAGCGCAACCGCGTTCATCAGCCTGATGATCTCAGGGATCTGGATCGGAGCGACGTAGCCGATCTTGTTGGTCTGCGTGGTCAGGCCAGCCACGACTCCTGCCAGGTACTTCCCTTGCTCCATCCGGCCGAAGTAGGAGCCCATATTCTCCGAGGTCAGAAAGCCCGAGCAGTTCTCGAAGATGATGTCGGGATACTCAGGGGCCACCGCGGCCGTGGCATCGCGGAAGCTGGCGCTGGTGGTGAAGATGACGTCGTACCCTTGCTCAGCGAGGTCGCGGATCCTGGCCTCGGCGTCCACGTCGGAAACGCTCTCCAGGAAAGTAGTCTCCACGTTCTCGACGTTCTCTTCCAGGTACTTCCGGCCCTGATCGTGGGCAAACGACCACCCATGGTCTCCGACGGGGCCGACATAAACGAACGCTGCTTTGATCACTTCCGCCTCTGGCGGTGCCGTCGGCACCGGGGTGCCGCAGGCCGTAAGCAACAGACCTAGCCCCATCACTATCACCATGAGAAACGCGACTTTCCTAGTCATTTACTCCTCCCAATCTCTTATCTGGTTTCCGGTCTACGCGCGCCTTGAAAATCACTATCGTGTCTACTCACCCACCCCCTTTCTTCAGCGGCCAATGGTGCATACTCGCGCGGAGCATGCAACTCTGCACTAAATGTGCCACCCAGCGCTTATGCTTCCACAACATGTTGTGCCAAGGCACCAACAGCTTACCACACAACCTCGGTCATAGCAAGCCCTTTCCGTTCGCATAACCTTAAAAGTTGCCGGCCGATACAGACACGAGCCGCACTGCTCCGCGATACCTGGCTCGGCCCCGCGAACGTAGGCGATTACCCCTCGGCTGCATCCCCCTCACCAAGATGGCCTCACCGCCTTGTGTCCAACCTGACCTTCCCCCTCTCCGCGACCTGAGGTACACTGGCCCAATCAGTGTCGGCACTTCGTCGACCTGCCGGTCGTGTGTTTCCTTCGTCTCACGCGCTGGCGGAGCGTGGAAAGGAGGCCCTGGTGGACTGCCTGGACACCCTGGGAACCTTGTTGGCAGGGGCCGTTCTGCTGGGCTTCGCCCTGGCTAGCCTCTTTAGATTCGGCTCCAAGATAGGGGTGTGGTTTTCCAGCGTGGGGACCGAGAACCGCAAGCTGTACAGGGCGGCGATTGGTCTGGTTTGCTGGACAGTCGCGGTAGCCGCTGTGGCCTGGTGCGTGTCCTTCCTAGTCTACGTGGTCTACATCGGGGAACAACCTGATACTCCGACGGGTTGGACCGGGGCTGCCTCCAT
>DATEXS010000413.1:0-10071 GCA_035256725.1 Anaerolineae bacterium | reverse complement strand
TACTGTCTTTCTTTGACCAGTTGCTCGACCACGGAGGGGTCGGCGAGGGTGGTGGTATCGCCGAGTTCTTCTCTGCCTTCGGCGATAGCTTTGAGGATACGTCTCATGATTTTACCGGATCTAGTTTTGGGCAGGGCATCGGCGAACTGGATTTTGTCGGGTCTGGCGATGGGGCCGATCTCTTTGCTGACGTGTTTGGCGAGTTCTTTTCTGAGTTCCTCGCTGGGTTTCTGGCCTCCAATGAGGGTAACGAAGGCGTAGAGGGCCTGGCCTTTGATCTCATGGGGGAAGGGGACGACGGCGGCCTCGGTGACAAGGGGATGGCTGACCAGGGCGCTTTCCACCTCCATGGTCCCGATACGGTGGCCGGAGACGTTGATGACGTCATCGACTCTACCCATGAGCCAGAAGTAGCCATCTTCGTCTTGTCTGGCTCCGTCTCCGGTGAAGTAGACGTTGCCGAGTTTAGGGAAGCGGGAGAAGTAGGTATCTATGAAGCGTTGTGGGTCTTTATAGATAGTCATCATGAACCCGGGCCAGGGTTTCTTGACGATGAGGTAGCCTCCTTCGTTGGGGGAGCAGGGGGAGCCGTCATCGCGTACGACCTCAGCGAAGATGCCTGGGAAGGGTTTGGTAGCGGAGCCGGGTTTGAGGGTGATAGCTCCTGGGAGAGGGGTGATGACGATGCCGCCGGTTTCGGTTTGCCAGTAGGTATCGACGATGGGGCAGTTTTGGTGGCCGATGTTGGTGTAGTACCACATCCAGGCTTCGGGGTTGATGGGTTCGCCGACGGTGCCCAGCAGGCGTAGGGAGCTGAGGTCTCTGTTGGCTGGCCAGTCGTCGCCGTCGCGGGCGATGGCCCTGATGGCGGTGGGTGCGGTATAGAAGATAGAGACCTTATGTTTTTCGACGATTTCCCAGAAGCGATCAGGTTGGGGGTAGCTGGGGACACCTTCGAACATAAGGCTGGTGGCTCCGACAGCGAGGGGTCCATAGACGATGTAGGAGTGACCGGTGACCCAGCCGATGTCGGCGGTGCACCAGTAGATATCATCGTCTTTGACGTCGAAGATCCACTTCATGGTCAGGGCGGTATAGAGGAGGTAGCCGGCGGTGTTATGGACGACGCCCTTAGGTTTGCCGGTGGTGCCGCTGGTGTAGAGGATGAAGAGGATGTCGTCGCCGTTCATGACCTCTGGTTCGCACTGGGGGGAGGCCTTGGTCATGAGGTCATCCCACCAGTGATCGCGGCCTTCTTTCCAGTGGATATCGGTTCCGGTGCGGTTGACCACGACGACGTTTTCGATGGAGGGGCAGTCGTCGAGGATGTTATCGGCGCCGGCTTTGAGGGGGATGACGCTGCCACGGCGGTAGGAGCCGTCGCTGGTGACGAGGACTTTGGCTTCGGCGTCGAGGATGCGGTCTTTGAGGGATTCGGCGGAGAAGCCGCCGAAGACGATGGAATGGATGGCGCCGATTCTGGCGCAGGCGAGCATGGCGATGGGGAGTTCGGGGATCATAGGCAGGTAGAGGCAGACCCTATCGCCTTTGGAGACGCCGAGGGATTTGAGGACGTTGGCGAACTTGCAGACCTCTTGGTGGAGTTGTTCGTAGGTGAAGGATCTGCTTTCGCCCTCGGGTTCGCCTTCCCAGATGAGTGCGGTTTTGGTACGGCGGTGGGTATTGAGGTGGCGGTCGAGGCAGTTGTAGGAAGCGTTGATCTGGCTACCGGCGAACCATCTCCAGAAGGGGGGTTCGCCGGAGAGGACCGTATCCCACTTCTTGTACCAGTCGAGGTACTCATCGGCCTGTTTGGCCCAGAAGCCTTCGAGGTCTTCTTCAGTCTCCTTGATCAGAGCTTCGTATTCCTTGAGGCTTTTGATGTAAGCCTGCTTGCGGAACGCCTCCGGTGGAGGGAAGAGCCTCTTCTCGTCTAACAACGAAGTGATGGTGTCTTGTTTATCTGTCATCTTATTAACCTCCCGCACTGATACTAACACATTTTCGCCAAGGAGTCAACCAGTGGAAGGGGCAGGGATAGGCCCAGGAAGACGAATGCGGCCGCTTCCCGGTTTCGCCGATGCAGCCTCGGCCAGTAGCCGAAGGACGCCGTTGCTGTTTCCAGTGGCCGCGAACGTCGCTTGGCCAGGTCTTTGCCCACCCACTGGGCGGCCAGGAGTGACGCTTGACAAGACATGCAAGTTCCTGTATCATAGATCGTGCGGGGAGGGTGCCATGAGCATGACTGAACGCCAGAGGACCTTCTTGGAGCAGTTCTGGGAGCTGTATCGAGACTTCAGGGCGCCTCTTCATTACTCTGTCGTGGCGGAGAAGCTCAGGATAAGCAACATCTCTGCCTATGACATGCTGCGCTTGCTCAAGCGCAAGGGGATGGTCGCCTCGCAGTATCTCCTGCCCAAGAATCGGCCAGGACCAGGGCGCTCCACCGTCGTATTCTACCCCACGCAGAGGGCCAAGGCGCTGTTTGTCTGTTCTTTCTCCGACGAGGGCGAGCGCCGAGAGTGGGAGGACCTCAGGGAGAAGACGTTGCAGGCCTTGCGGAGGGGGAAAGACGGCTACGACCAGATGCTGGAAGATCTGCTCTCGCGGATTCCAGATCGTCAATCCCCTATGCTCCACAGCACAGAGGTGATGACTGCCCTGGTGCTGCACATCTCCCAATTGGGAGGAGAGGCGAAAGCTCGCGTACTCAAAGAGATGCGCAGGCTGATGGCGGCTGGGGAATCTGGCCTCGCTGCCCTGGCGGGCTTGCCCCTGGGCCTGATGTTCGCGGATGATGCCGAGCGAGCCTTTGCGACCAAGCTCGTCTCCTATGTGGAGGGTTACCAGGAGAACCTCAGCAGGTTGAGCTCTGAGAGCAAGAAGGCTCTTTCCGAGTTCTTCCTGGAGGTGGTGCGAACCGTGGAGGGCGAGAAGGTGTAGGAGGCTCGCTGGGCCAAACAGTCCCTTTTTTTGCCCCTTTTTTTCGTTTTATTCGGCTGGCCAGATTGACTGAGTGCGGAGGAGTAGTTGGTGACCAAGGTGGCGGTTGTTACCGACAGCGGAGTGAACCTGCCAGAGACGGTGCAGGAGACCCATCAGATTAATGTCGTGCCTCTGAAGGTAATCCTGGGCGAACAGACGCTCAGGGATGGCGTCGATATCACACCATCTCGATTCTACGAACTATTGCGCGCAGCGTCCAAGTTGCCTACGACCTCGCAGCCTTCCACAGGCGACTTCGTCGAGGTCTACTCTCGGCTGAGTGGGGAGGTAGATGCGATCGTGTCCATTCACCTCTCGGAGTTGCTCAGCGGCACTATCAAGTCAGCGCTAGCGGCCCGGGAACTGGTGGACCATGTACCCATCGAGGTCATAGACTCGCGCTCCGCTTCTGTGGGGCTGGGTTTCGTGGTCCTGGCTGCTGCGCGAGAGGCCCAGCGGGGCGGGGGCCTCCCTGAAGTTGTAGCCGCGGCAAAGAAATTGATACCCAGGATAAACGTCATCTTTGTAGTCGACACACTCAAGTACCTCCACATGGGCGGACGCATCGGCGGCGCGTCGGCGATGCTGGGCACCGCGCTCAAGATCAAGCCGCTGCTTCACCTCTATGAAGGGCAAGTGAATCCCCTGGAGCGGGTTCGGTCCAAGTGCAAAGCTACTGAGCGGATGCTGGAGATCATGGCCCAGAGGCTGCAGGGGGATGACTCCGAAGGAGTGCTCCACGCGGCTGTGGCTCACGCCGACAGAGAGGATGAGGCCCTGGAGCTCAAGGAGCAGGTGCTGTCGCGGTTCCAGCCTGATGAGTTCTACCTATCGGAGTTGACCCCCGCCATCGGCACCCACGCGGGGCCAGGGACACTTGGCCTGGGCTGGTACGTCGGCCCGTGACCTGCGGCGATTGAGGGCCAGCCTAACCGTTCTCCAGTACCTCCAGCAGATCCTGGTAGCTGCTCATGGCGGCTACTGTGTTCATAAAATCGGCCAGGGAAGGATTCCTCTCCCTCAGAATGCGCATCTGCTCCCCGATGGGATTGGTCTCGGCAGCCCAGCCTTTACCGGCAGCATAGGAGCCGTAGAAGGCGAAGTAGGCCTGATTCAGCTTGCGCACATAGTAGCCCATCTCCACGAGCTTCTGCCTTCTGTGCTCCATGTATGCTTCCGCTTCCTCCACGGCCCCTGCCTCTAGAAGAGCCTCGACGCGGATTCGGGTCTTGCGCATGTTGGCGTTGAAGCTGAACTCGTCTTCGTGGTGAACTACCGGGGCATCCCCTTGCTCCCGCGCCATGTCCGCCACCCTGCGCTCATAGATGTCGGGGTAGTAGCGCCTGGCGAGCTCCAGAGACAGTTCATCCTCCACCATGCTGGCGACCGTTTCGTTCATACTGGTCAGTTCCTGGCTGTCCGAGTAGTGTTGCCCCAGCGGGTGGAAGTACAGGTAGTTGTGCGTCCATTCGTGGATGACCACCCTGGTGGCGAACTCCAGACTAGTGTTCTCCACGATGACTGTGGGGTAAGCACCCACTCCGCCTGTGGGCACCAGCAAAGAGGAGACCCCCAGTTGGTCGGTGAGACCTTCTATTTGCTCGATCTTGGAGAGACTCAGGCTTGGGTGGAGCGACACTGTCCCTATCCTTTCGATCTTGTCGCGCCGAGAGATGATCAGGAAATCGGGAGAGGCCTGAAATTCGAACTCTACCGGTGGCATCACCCAGCCCTGGAATAGCGGCAGCCTCAAGGTTATGCCCTGAGAGAGAAGGACCTCTTCCACCTGGCGCCGGATGATGTTCTCCACCAGGTTCTCCCGCTGCTGTCGTTCCCGCTGAAGAGCGGCTAACTCGGCCTCTAGCGCGGTGGTGTCAGCCGTATCGCCGTCTCTGGCCCTCGTGATGGCGATCTCACTCTCCAGCCTGCCAATGTCTTCCACGAGGGAGAAGTACTCCCTTACCACTCCGACCTGGGCCTCGTCGTCCATTCCGTTAGGCTGGTCAGTGCCCAGGGCCCGACTCAGACTCTTCTCGATGATGGTTTGGAGCTCGTAGGTGCCCCAGTCAAACCTGTAGGGGGAAGTGTAGGGGTCGGTACGAAACTGGAAGTAGTCGGCCGGATGGAGGGAGTCTCTGCTCAGGATGAGCAGCATGAAGGGGAGCAGCAGCGATAAGATCAGCACTCTACGGGGCTTGGCGCTCATTTCTCTCCGCTCTAGTGTCGACAAGTTATTCTACCATCCCCAGGCGCAGCCTACCAAACCGGGCGTGGTCCTGCGGACGCACCTTGAGGCGGAGGAACTTGCTCCACCGGCGAGTGCCGATGCAAGGTCAGCGCGGAGACCAGGAGTAAGGGGCGTGCCCGGGCCAGCAGCACTTTCCAGGGCCAAGCCGGGCAGTGGTGTTGCCCGTGGACCGTTAACTCATTGTGACCTCCACCTGCGTATGATATACTCTTTCAGCGTATGTCTCGCCCGCATCCCACCGACTGTCGATAGGGCCGGCGAGCTACGCAGGGGTGGTCGGTGTCTCGACGGCGCAAGGCTCTGGCTGTCGGTCTCTCTGTTGTACTGCTGGTGGCCTTGCCAGCTGTGGTTGGCTATGTCAAGTGCGCTCGCGTAATGAATCATCTGGGGTCTCTGCGCGGCCACCTTCATAACATGGAGGCCGTGGCCGACGCAGGGTTCTTGTCTGCTGTGCAGGGCGGAGACCTGGTCACGTTTCGAGCGGAGTTGGTCGGGACCAGAGAAGACCTGGTGGGCATCAAGGCAGAGCTGGGGCCTGCACTGGCCGTTGCGCGTTTTCTAGGTTGGCTGCCGGTGGTAGGCGGCGATGTGTCAGCGGCGCCCGATCTCCTGCAGATGGGGATCGGCGTCACCACCGCGGGCGACTCGCTTTTTGAAGGTATGGAGCCGCTGGTTTACCTGGTCAGCGGCTCGGCCGATGACCCATCTAGCGTGGGCATGATGGAGACCCTGGCCCTGGCTGCGGTGGAAGGGCAACCCCACTTCGAGGCAGCGCGGACCGAGCTCCAGAGGGTGCAGGAACTCCGGGAGAGAGTGACCGGGAGGCATCTATCACCTGAGGTGTCCGGGTTGGTTGAGCGCCTCGACCGATACCTCCCCTTGCTGGATACGGGCGTGGAGGCACTGCTGGTAGCGCCTTCGTTGCTGGGGGCGGATGAGCCTCGCGCGTACCTCCTTTTGGCGCAGAATGAGCAGGAACTCCGGGCGACCGGAGGGTTCATCAGTAGCGTGGCCCTGCTGCGGCTCTCCGGAGGTCGGATCCTGGAACTCGATTTCCGCGACAGCTATGCCGTGGACGACCTTTCCCAGCCCCACCCAGCGGCGCCCCAGCCTCTGGAAGAGCACATGCTGGCCCAGATCTGGCTATTGCGAGACGCGAACTGGTATCCGGATTTTCCCACCAGTGCCCAGGCGGCGAGGGACCTGTATCACCTAGACCAGGGCATCCTGGTGGACGG
This sequence comes from Anaerolineae bacterium, assembly GCA_035256725.1. GTDB lineage: Bacteria > Chloroflexota > Anaerolineae > UBA7937 > B3-Chlor > JAUVXJ01. The sequence goes on along the minus strand of DATEXS010000413.1, from coordinate 3,600 downwards.
CGTGATAGCCGCCGACCTGACCGCCATGCAGTTGCTCGTGGGGGCGATGGAGCCTGTCGAGTTGGAGGGATACGAGGAGGAGGTAACAGGCGGCAACGTGGTGGGGTTGATGCAGCGCTATTGGGCCTCTCCCAGTGGGGAAGGTCAGACCGGCGATTGGTGGGCTCACCGCAAGGACTTCATGGGAGATCTGCTGTCGGCGATGATGGAGAGAATGCAAAGCGACATCTCCTCCATCGACCTGGGCCGGCTAGGGAATGCTCTTCGCCGGAGCATGGAGGAGAAACACATCCTGATCTACCTGGTGGACCCGGTGCTTGGCGCAAGCCTGAGCGAGAACGGCTGGGACGGTGCAATCAACTCAACTGACGGCGATTATCTAATGGTGATTGACAGCAACATGGGCTTCAACAAGGTGAATGCCAGTGTCGAGACCCAGGTGGAATACCAGGTGACCATCAAGGACAGAGAGACAGCCTTCGGCAGGGTCTCAGTCACCTACGATAACGCTAGTCGTGTGGCTGTGCAGCAGTGTGTGCAGGAAGCGGCCTACCCTCCGACCTATCAGGAGATGATGGAAGGCTGCTACTGGAACTACCTGCGTGTCTACGTGCCTGAGCAAAGTCAGTTGATCGAGGGTCCGGAACTAGCCCTTCCGGAGGGGAGTCTGCGAGCGAGGGAGAGTGGGGCTGCCGGTACACGTTTGCCGATCAGCGTGGGGCCTGCGGAGGCAGGCAAGAACGTCTTCGCTTCCTTCTTCGTGGTCGCTCCTGGAGAACACCGAAAGATGGTCTACCAATACCAGTTGCCCTCGACGGTCTTGCTGGAGAGGGATTCTGCTTCGGCATACCGGTTGTTCGTGCAGAAGCAGCCGGGCACACTGGCTGTGCCCTTGCGGGTCGAGGTGCAAGTACCCGCCGATGCCGCTGTTCTATCCACATCTCCGGAGGCAACCTCGGTGGTGGATGGGCTCGTTTCCTTCTCGACGGATCTTCTGGTGGATCGAGAGTTCGAGGTGGTCTTCCGCTAGTCATCGAAGAGGTTCAGTTTGTTGGAACCCCTGCGGCGAGGTGTGATGAAAAGACGACTGGTGGTAGCCCTGGCCCTGACAGCGGGGCTATCTCTCCTGCTCCCGGGGGACCGTGGCACCTGGGCGGAGCCGATCAGGGATGGGCTGCGCCAGACAGTTCCTACCAGGACCCCAACTTCGCCTTCGCGGACTCCCAGACCGGCCACGCCGACAGGCGAGGTGGTACAGGACACTCCTACCACGCTTGTGCCCACAGGAACGGCTCAGCCGGGGCCGACTTTCACTGTTGTCTCCACTGTGGCACCGTCAGAAACACCGGCCCCGGGCGAGACCATCCCCGCCACCGGCTCGCCAACTTCACCGCCGGGGGGAGGCGAGGCCTGGGACTTCGGGGACGCCCCGGATCCAGGATTCCCTTCCCTGAAGATTAGCGACGGAGCTCGCCATTCCCTCATCTCCTTCGAGTGGCTGGGCGCCGCCGTGGATGCCGAGGCGGATTCACGGCAGGTTGACCGCGACCTATTCGATGACGGCATAGTCGTCGGCGAGCTACAGGCCTGCGCTCAAGAGAGTCTTCAGGTCGGAGTTACGGTCGGGGACAGGGACGATGTCGAGCATCCCTACGATGCCCAGCATCTCCTCTATCTGAACGTCCTGGTGGATTGGGACGGTGACGGGTCCTGGTCAGGGCAGATGTACTGCCCGGAAGGGTCGGTGGCCTCGGAGTGGGCGGTGAGGAATCTGCCCATCGACGTGTCGTCCTGGCCTGCGGAGGCGCTGTCCCAGCCAGTAGACTTGCAGCTTGCTGTTGGTCCCTCGACGGGTCAGGCCTGGGCACGCTTCACGCTCAGTTACGGAGAGATAATCTCTGGGGAGGACTGGGATGGTAAAGGGACCTTCAGCTATGGGGAGACGGAGGATCGTCTGCTGACGGTAGCTGAGCCGCCCTCGGCGAGCCCCGGGGTGCCAACGTCGACCACGGCGACGTCTGTGCCCAGCGCCGGGACGCCTGGCGCGGTCGCCCCAGGGCCAGCGGTGCTCTGTTTCGGTGCGCTCTTGGTGCTGCTGGTCTTGCTGGTCCTGGTGCTCTTGTTTGCCCTCAGGAGGAGGGCATGGCGGCTGGCCCTGGTGGCGCTGGCTGTGCTGTTGGGCCTGCCTGTGGTCACCCTTGTGCTTCACGGCACTGATCTAGAGGATCTGGCAGAATCTGGCGTGGCGGTTCCTACTTCGGCCTCGCCTACCTGGCGAGAGCCCTTAGTGCCCACGCCCACGCCGACGGGCAAAGCGGAAGGACAGATCAGCCAGCCTGCGGCCATCGCGACGCCTACTTCCACCGTGGCCTCAGCGGGCACTGCCGCCGTGGAGCCTACGGAGGCCACAGTGCCTTACCAGGTGGCCTCGCCTCCTCCGTCGCTGGTCTCCGTGCGGGACAGGTTTGGCTTCGGTGTGGCTATCCCGCCCGTCGATCGATACGATGTCGGCCAACTCCATGCGGGGTGGTACTTGACCTGGGGCTCTCAGCGTAATCCATCCCCTCCTCAAGACCTGGAATTCGTGCAGATGATCAGGGTCCGCGGTGGACAGGCGTCACCCAGCGGAGCCGATCTGGAACAGATTGCGCGCAGCAACCCTGGGTCCCTGTGGCTAGTCGGCAACGAGCCCGATGTGCTCTGGCAGGACAACTCCACGCCGGAGGAATACGCTTGGGTCTATCATCAAGTACATACCACCTTGAAGGGGGCAGACCCGACTTGTCAGGTGGCCATAGGAGGTGTCTCCCAGGCCACTCCGCTGCGCCTTCAGTACCTGGACATGGTGCTTGAGGCCTACAGGGAGCGGTATGGCCTGATGATCCCTGTAGATGTGTGGAATGTGCACGGGTTCATCCTGCGGGAGGAGCGGGATTCATGGGGGGTGGACATCCCGCCTGGCATCTCGGCGGAGAGCGGCCGCCTGTTCGAGATGGATGATCACGACAGCACGGAGATCTTCCAGGAGCAGATTCTGGCCTTCCGGCGTTGGATGAAGGACAAGGGGGAGAGGAACAAGCCCCTCATCGTGTCCGAATACGGCATTCTCATGCCGGCTGACTACGGTTTCCCCCAGGAGAGAGTAAGGGATTTCTTGTACGCCACCTTCGATTTCTTCCTGACCGCCACGGATTCAGAGCTTGGCTATCCTGCCGACGGGGATCGGCTGGTGCAGCGCTGGGCCTGGTACAGTCTCAGCGACACTGTCTATCCCACGGGCAACCTCTTCGATGCGGAGACCGCTGCGATCATGCCCTTGGGGCTGGCCTATGGCAGCTATACACTTTCGCACTAGGGGCTCGCGGTTTGCCGGCCGTCCAGCGGGTAAGACGATGGGTGTCCAGTGGTGGTCAGAGGTACGAGCAGCAGTCGAGGCCGTCATCTGGGCGGTACGGGATGTGTCATCGCAGAGGGTGAGCCGCACCGTCGTTTCATCGCGCCGTGAAGGTGGGCAACAACTGCCTCGGGGTCGCTGAAGTGAGGGGCGAGGTCGTTCTGCGAAGGGCGTCTCTGGGTGTTGGGCTGGCCCTGGGGCTTCTT
>DATEXS010000412.1:0-2456 GCA_035256725.1 Anaerolineae bacterium | reverse complement strand
CTTCCACTTCATCGGTAGCGGGGCGGAGTACCCGGGCGAGCTGCTCATCGATGCCGCCGCGCATGTCGGCGGGAAGGGCAGAGGCTTCAGGCCGCCGGAACTGATGATGTATTCGATCGCCGGCTGCATGGGCATTCACGGCTATGAGGCGCTCCTCAAGGCTGGCAAGAGCGTGGACAGCGTAGAGGTGGAAACCGACGGAGAGCGTCGGGACGAGCACCCGAAGATGTTCACCAAGATAGTGCTCAAGTTCCGCATCAAGGGGAGCGGCTTGACCGAGAAGGACGTCAAGGACGCCTTCGACGAGGCGCTGAACAAGACGTGCAGCATCGCCGCCATGGTGAACAAGGTGGCCCCCATATCCTGTGAGTTCCAGATAAACTGAGCGAGGGGAGCACAGGATGTTCAAAAAGATACTCATAGCGAACAGGGGAGAGATCGCCTGTCGGATCATCCAGGCCGCCAAGGAGATGGGCATACCGACCGTGGCGATCTACTCCGCTGTGGACTCCAAGTCAAAGCACATCAGGATGGCCGACGAGGCCGTCCAGACGGGGACTGACCCCCTGGACACGTATCTCAACATAGAGAACATAGTGAACCTTGCCCTTGAGGTCGGGGCCGACGCCATACATCCGGGATACGGCTTCCTGGCCGAGAACTCGGAGTTTGTGAAGGCCTGCGAGGACAAAGGTGTGACCTTCATCGGGCCCCCGAGCAGCGCCATGGCTCTCGCCGGAGACAAGGCGAGGGCGAAGGAGACGATGAGGAAGGCGGGCCTTCCTGTAGTCCCCGGCAGCCAGGGCATCCTGAAGAACGTCGCGGCGGCGAAGACGCTGGTCAAGAAGATCGGCTATCCGGTGCTTCTCAAGGCGACCGCCGGCGGTGGCGGCAGGGGCATCAGGGTTTGCCACGACGAGGATGAGCTGGTTCGAGGCTACGACTTGGCCTACAGCGAGGCTGAGAAGGCGTTCGGCAAGGGGGAACTCATTCTGGAGAAGCTCATCTCCAACGCTCACCACATCGAGTTTCAGATCATCGGTGACAAGCACGGAAACGTTATCCACCTCGGCGAGAGGGACTGTTCCATCCAGAGGCGGAACCAGAAGCTGATCGAAATAGCGCCGTCACTCCTCCTCACGGCCGAGAAGAGGACGGAGATGGGCAGCATGATCTGCAAGGCCATGAAGTCCATCGGGTACTACAACGCCGGCACGGTGGAGTGCCTCGCCGACGAGGAGATGAACATCTACTTCATGGAGGTGAACACCAGGATTCAGGTGGAGCACCCCGTGACCGAGGAGATAACCGGCGTTGACATCGTAAAGGAAGGGATCAGGGTAGCTGCGGGCCTCCCCCTTCAGTACAAGCAATCGGACATCAAGTTGAACGGTAACGCGATCGAGTGCCGCATAACCGCCGAGGACCCGGCAAACAACTTCGCCCCGTCTATGGGCATGGTAGAGAAGCATCAACCACCGGGCGGGCTTGGCATAAGGGTGGACAGCGCGGCCTTCCGGGGCTACGAGATAACGCCCTACTACGATTCCATGATCGCCAAGCTGATCGTCTGGGGAAGGACGTGGGAGGAGGCGGTGGCGCGCATGAAGCTGGCCCTGCAGTCGTATGCCATCGGCGGCGTGAAAACGATCATTCCGTACTACCTGCGGGTCATGGATGATGAGGATTTCAAGGCCGGGAGGTTCCACAACAGGTATGTGGATGAGCACCCGGATCTCCTCAACTACGAGGAGAAGCGCGAGAGAGAGGATTACATGGCGGTTCTGGCGGGCGCGATAGCGTTCTATCACAGGCCTTAGGGGGTCTCCAATGCCCAAGCGAGACACTTTTGACGATACTCTGAACAAGCTGTCCAAGGACATAGAGGCGCTTATGAAGGCGCCCGTCGGCAGTAGAAGCGTCAAGATCACCGACCTCACTCCCCGGGAGGGCCAGCAGACCAAGCTGGCGACCAGGGTCGCCACGGAGGACCTCATCCCCCTGTGCGAAGCGCTCGACAAGTGCGGGCTCTACGCCGTCGAGATGTGGGGTGGTGCGACCTTCGACACCTGCATACGCTATCTGAAGGAAGACCCCTGGGAGAGGCTACGGACCATCAAGGCGATCATGCCCAATACGCGGCTCCAGATGCTTCTCCGGGGGCAGCACATCCTGGCCTACAGCCCCAACTCGGACAAGGCGGTCCACAGGTTCGTGGAGAGGGCCGTAGCCAACGGCATGAACGTCTTCAGGATATTTGAGGCCACCAACGACTTCAGAAACTTGCAGGTCGCTGTTGACGCCGTAAAAGAGTGCGGGCCCGAAGCTGAAGCTCACATCGAGGTGAACTACACCATCAGTCCGGTCCACACCTATGAGAGGTGGATGGACTACGCAGAGCAACTGATAGAGATGGGGGCCGACTGGCTGTCCCTCAAGGACGCTACTGGCATCCT
>DATEXS010000411.1:0-6476 GCA_035256725.1 Anaerolineae bacterium | reverse complement strand
CCGCCTTGGCCCTTTTGGCTCCGCAGGTACTCGATGTCTTCATCGCGGAAGTGTGCTTCCAGCATCCAATCCAGAAGCCATTCGAGTCCGGCGTTGATGCAGTATCCCGCTTGGTGAGCGCCGTAGTCGGGATAGCTGCGGAAGAAGTGGTCGAACTGCGCCTGTTTCTCGTGCACGCCAAGGCGAAAGTACAGTTGGGACATAGTAAGCTGGTACTGGTCGGTGAACAGCATGCCTTCCGCTGTCCGCGTATGCTGCAGTTTCATGTGGAGCGTCTCCCTGGGTCTTGGACCGGGTCTGGGCGCACTGCTGGGGGAGCGGCCCTCCTCCGGGCCAGTGCTCTCTTGCTGTAGGTCCCTCCTATTCATACTCTAGTAATGGGTGTACTAGTTGGCGGTCAGTCTGTCGGTCTAGGCCGCCAAGGGCTTCGGCGTTGTTGACCATGATGTCTGCTTCTTGTATGGTCTTGCTTAGAAGGAAGATCTCGTCTTCGTCTTCCTCCTGCTGCAGAGGTTCCTGATCGGTGGTGATGTCCGCACACTCTTGCAAGAATGAAGGATCGGCGTGAGTGCGCTTTGGTGATGTATGGATCACACGGCCCCGGAAGGGCAGAAAGGCTACTCACACCACGGAAAGGATAGCACTATGTGAATAGATTGAACAAAGCCCGCACTCCTTCTTCGACAGCCGGAACAACAGCGGGGAGCTGCCGGCGAGTGAGCTGGTGAAGCTGGGGGCGCGGTTGCCTTAAGCTTGTTATCGTCACGCTCTGGCAAGCCACCGAGAGGTGCAAGAAGGTCCGCTTCTCCGTCATCGAGGGCAAGCAACTTGACCATCTGCGCCGCGAACCTAAGCTGGAGCTCGCCCAACCCAGCAAACCTGAGCCCAAGAAGGGCGCCGCATGAGCCAACGGGCGCCGCCACCATTGCAGGAGGTTTCGGACTTGAGCCTTACCGCCCACTCGTCTACTTCTGGTCTCCGTCCGACGGGGCTGACTGTGGGGATTTCACGCCGTCAAGTCCTGTCGCCGAAGCAGTTGGGCGTTGATGGCCACGATCACAGTGCTCAGTGACATCAGCAGGGCACCTACGGCCGGCGACAGCAGGATGCCCACGGGGGCCAGAACCCCCGCCGCCAAAGGTAGAGCGAAGACGTTGTAGCCAGCTGCCCAGACGAGGTTCTGTGTCATCTTGCGGTAGCTGGCCCGGCTCAGATCGACCACCTTCACCACGTCCATGGGGTTGTTCTTGACCAGAATGATGCCCGCCGACTCCACGGCCACGTCTGTGCCGCTGCCGATGGCGATCCCCACATCGGCCCGTACGAGGGCGGGGGCGTCGTTGATGCCATCTCCTACCATGGCCACCCGTTTTCCTTGCTCCTGGAGCTGGGCCACCTTCTGGTCTTTGTCCTCAGGCAGTACTTCAGCAAAGTATGTGTCTAGGCCCAGCTCTTCCGCTACTGTTTGGGCCACGTCCTCACTGTCGCCGGTGAGCATAGCCACCTGGAAGCCCATGTCCTGCAACCGCTTCACCGCCTTTTTGCTCTCTGGTCGGACCAGGTCGGCCAAGGCAAAGGCAGCCGCGATCTGACCATCCTCCACAAGGTAGGTGACGGTCTGTCCCTTGTCTCCAGCCTGCTGAGTGAACCTTTGCAGTGACTCAGGCTGCTCTAGCTCCAGCATTTCCATTAGACGTGGCCCGCCAACATGAAGGGTTCGGCCATCCACGTTCGCCTTTGCTCCTCGCCCTTTGATCGCCTCGAACCCACTGGTTTTGGGCAGGGCAAGACCTTTCTCCTCAGCGGCGCGCCGGATGCCGCGGGCAATGGTGTGCTCAGAGTCGCTCTCCACGGCGGCGGCCAGAGCCAAGGCGCGATCCTTGTCCCAGCCTTCGGCGGAGACCATGTCGGCGACTCCGAATTCGCCTCTGGTAAGGGTCCCCGTCTTGTCGAAGATGATCACGTCGATGTCCCTGGCCTCCTCCAGGGCTAGCCGGTCTCGGACCAGGATGCCGTTGCTGGCGGCCAAGGAAGTGGTGATGGCGATCACCAAAGGTATGGCCAGGCCCAGCGCATGGGGGCAGGCGATGACCAACACGGTGGCCACACGGCTGATCACTTCCACCTGGAAGCCTGTGACGGCGGTCCACGCTATGGCGGTGAGGATGGCCACGCCCACGGCGACATAGAAAAGCCAACCGGCGGCTCTGTCGGCCAGCACCTGGGTCTCCGATTTGCTTTGCTGGGCCTGCTCTACCAGGCGCATGATGCCGGCCAGCGCAGTTTCCTCTCCAGTGGCGGTGACGCGCACCCGCAGACTCCCCTCGCCGTTGATGCTGCCTCCAATGACCCGGTCTCCAGGGGCCTTGCCCACGGGCTTCGACTCACCGGTGATCAGAGCTTCGTCAATGTCGGATTCGCCTTGCTGCACCTCTCCATCGGCGGGCACGCTGGCTCCGGGGCGCACCAGGACCAGGTCCCCCTCATTTAGCTCACTGACTGCCACCTCTTCCATGCCACCGTCGGGGAGAAGGCGCTCCGCGGTGTCGGGCATCAGTTTGGCCAGCTCGTCCAGGGCGCGAGAGGCCTGTCTGACGCTGTGCATCTCTATCCAGTGGCCCAGCAGCATTACGTCTATCAAGGTCACCAGTTCCCAGAAGAAACCGGTGCCTCGGGCAATGAACAAAGAGGCGACGCTGTAGACGAAGGCTACCGTGATGGCCAGGGAGATGAGGGTCATCATCCCGGGCTTTCGTCGCCGCAGCTCGGGGACAGCCATCCGTAAGAAGGGCACGCCGCCGTAGGCGAAGATGACCACCGAGAACATTGGGGCGATCCACTCACTGCCGGCAAACGCGGGAGGAGTGAAATGCAGCCAGTCCTGAAGCATTGGGCTGTAGACCAGTACCGGGATAGAGAGCGCCAGGCACACCCAGAACCGGTCGCGAAAGATCTTTTCGTGCCCGGTGTGGTCGGTATGCCTCTCAGCCCTCTGCGGCTGAGAGGGTCCACCGTGCCGGTCGTGTCTACCCGGGGTGGAGCTGGATTGACCGTGCCCCTTGTGCTGTCCTTCTGCCGTGCTCATGGTTTCGCTCACAGAAACCGTGTACCTATACGCTTTGTCTGCCCGCTGGTCCAAGCTTCTGAGTGTCTGGCCCAGACGAGCGAGACACTCTCTGCCTTCGGGCGCCAGATCTGTTCAAACCACGGCGAATGCAGGACGCAGTGCTCAAGAATGGCTCCACCTGCTGAGCACGGAGCCTTATTGGGGCTGCTCATCCGCTTTGGCCCGCACGTGGCTCGCTGCCCTCCAGCGCCGCCTTGACCGCTTGTCTGATCCGGCCTATTTCCAACGGTTTGTCCAGGCACATATACACCCCCAGGCGCTCCGCATCTTCTCGCAGCTTCTGGCAACTATAGGCGGTGATCCAGATCACGTCCGTGTCCGGGCTTTGTCTCCTGACCTGCTCGGTGAGCTCCACGCCATCGATGCCGGGTAGCCTGATGTCGGTTATCAGCAGGTCGTACTGCCCCTTCAGGGCTTTGGCCAGCGCCTCTTCGCCGTCGGTGGCCCTCTCCACCTCAAGCTGATAGTCATCACTGACCCTGGCCAATGCACCATTCAGTATGAAGAGTACGCTCTCTTCATCGTCCACAACCAGTACGCGCTTTGTCTCAGTCATAGCCCCCTATCCTTCTCGAAGTTCAGACAATGCCGGAGCGCCGCTCAATGACCCTCAGGAACGCCCATCCACTTCTTCTATCACCGGTTCTGCTGACTCGTCAGGCTGTGGACAGGCATGACCAATGAGAAGCTTTCCGGTTCGTCAACAGCATAGCATAAAGAGCATGCTAACCAGTGCCGGGGCTGGTTGGCTCTTATGTTGACCTGGGTTGGAAAAGTTGGAGTTGGGTTGGTGAGCGAAAGTACGAGAGCGCCGGCCAGTCAAGGAGTGCGGGTTGGTGATTCGATCGGCCGGCTCCGTCGGTCGGCAGCAGAGGCTGGGAGGGCGTGGAAGCCAACAGTCTTCGGGGAGCAAGTCTCGCAGGAACAGGACAATGTTTGTGATCCCCGAGTGAACGACCCCCCGAGTGCTTTCGAGCACTGATGTGGTGGGCCGAGATGCCTTGGCTGCCGCCCGCCGGGCAGCCGGTGCAGTAGGGGCGACCACAGATGCCCACAGTGTGAGAGCCAGAGTGGGGCGCATCAGGGTCCATCCCGGTGTCGCGGGTGGTCCCGACCACGTGGACGGCCAGCAAGTCGGGCGGCTGGCTGATGGCGTGGCCCGCTGTGTACAGCTCGACCTTACAACAGCCTAGGTGGCAGCCTGTTCGCCGGAAGAGATCGGTTCGCCCAGGAGAGCGGCCAGCAGATCTATGGTGGCCTGATTACTACCGACATAGAGAACGATCAGCCGACCCTGTGCCCAGAAGTTGGGCTGGTCCACCCAGGTCACGATGCTGGTGCCGATGGAGTATCCGTCGGGCGAGATCAGGTCGGAGTCCGCTTTGCGCGCGGCCGCGTCTGCGTACTCGAATACCTGCACTTGGGTGCCGTTCAGATCGATGATCTGTCCGGGCACAGCGAAGAATGGCTGGGCCACTTCTTGGACCGGTTCGACGGTCGCGCCGGCGTCGCGCAGGGCATCGACCAGTTCGCCGTAGCCTCCGATCTCGCCCCTCGGAGACGTGGAGCTGGGCGATGGTTGCAGCTCGCTCGTCGTCGTCGCACAGGCGGCCAGGGCCACCAAGAGAGATATACCCGCTATCAGCATGATCCTTATTCGTTGCGTCATAGTCTGCCTCTTCTTTCTGCTGTCGCGTCGGCGTTGGCTGTTCTGGCTCCGGGAGATGTCAGGATTTGATGTGATCTGGCCGTCACCAGAAGCGTTCGAAACGGTCCTGTTTGGCTTTGCAGATGGGACAGATCTCCGGGGGCCGGTCTCGGGCGCACAGATAGCCGCAGACCCGGCATCGCCAGACGGGGAGCGCTTCTTCGTCGGACTTTCTCCCACCGGGGGGCTCCGGCGCCCGAGCAGGTTGGAATTGAGGGCGGTCGCTTTCCTGGTCCGGGCGGCGCTCCGGCACGGGCTCCATTTCTCGCTCGCCCCGCAAGACCTCATCGGATACGTAGAGGGCACAGTAACAGGCCCCCCAGTCGAGGAGATCGGCATCTCGGTAGTCGCAGGGGCAGATGATATCCAGGTCCTTCTGCCTGTCGTCGGCGGCCAGGCGGCAAGGGCAGGCCCAGTACCCATATCGTTCTCCGTTGGTCAGCAAGCCCTTCACCAGGTCCCGGGTGAACTCCTCATCTGGGTTGAGGTGATAGCCGCCTGCCTCGGCTCCCTGGTCCAATTGCTCGTAGAGTTCGTCTATCTTCTCACTGGGGATGGTGATTTGTTCACTCATAGCCAGGTCGGCTCCTTTACAGTTGAGTCATTGCGGTCAAGGGGGTCGAGTCGCCAACGGGCCATCGTCTTGTCCCCGACCTTAGGCGATGTTGTTACAGAAGCGGAGAGGCGGGGCCAAACGGCCCTTTAGTTTCTACCAGCGGCGGCGTCTGGTCAACACGCCGACGATAGCGACGAGGATCGCCGAGCCCACGACGGACCAGATGATGGGAAACTGCTGTCCTTCGATATTGACCAGCAGTGGCTCCGGCAAGCCCAGCGTGCGGGCCAGCCAGTTCACGATGACTGCGCCGATCAGGCCAACAATTCCAGAGACCGGGCTACCACCCAACGAGTACCCGGCGAGAGTGCTCCTCATGGCTCGATCGGTTCACGCCGGAGAAGCGGAGCATCCGAAGCAGCGTTCTCGACTAGGTGATCTCGCCCATGAAGTGCTTAACTTGATAGTCCCACTCGCGCGTCTCCAATTCGACCTGGGTTTTCTTCTCCCCCTCTGAGGCAGTCACCGACACGTGACCGCCCCCGCCCTCGAAATACACACAGCAGGGGTTGCGATCCGTCGCGCTGAGGCCCAGGCCGCCTTTGCCAAAGTATTCCTTGGCTCTGGTGATGACCTCTTCTGGCTTGATCTTTGTTTCCACACCGTATCTTGGCATCGCTTTCTCCTTCAGTTTGGGATGCGCTGCGATCTCAGGTGTTCGAACGGAAGATTGGCTCTGTCCGGAGTAGACCCCGCGCTGGGTATGGATACTCAACTGGAAGCGATTCCTGTGGCCATTTCATCCACCTCCTCGCGGCCTTCCGCCAGATACTTGTCCTCATCGCCAGTGAGGATCTCCAGCAGACGGTTGAACTCTCCAGAGTGCACGCGCTCCTCGTTAGCGATGTCGATGAGGACCTTCCTGGCCAAGGGATGGTCAGTGGCGTTGGCGTGGGCCATGTACAGGTGAATGGCCTCGTGCTCTGCAGCGACGTTGAGCCTGATCGCCCTGATCAGTTCATCCATGGTCAGCTTTCTCTCCGGCACTTTGCCGCTGAACGGGTTGACGAACTCTGGCATTCTCG
>DATEXS010000410.1:0-4504 GCA_035256725.1 Anaerolineae bacterium | reverse complement strand
ATGGCAGATGTGCAGAGCTGTGAGCGAATAGATGACTATGTGGCCGGGGCCGGAGGGGAGATCCTGACCGAGGGCGGAGGCTTCGCCCTGAAGAACGGCAAGGAGTTATACGGCAGCCCGTGGCTCCTCAGTGCCCTGGAGACGACGGGACAGGTGGACGAAGGCCTGCTGAGGCTGCAGGAAGCTCTGGGGCAGCGTCGCTTTTCCCTGGTGATCCTCACCTGGCAGTCGTATCCGCCGCGTATCCTCGACGCAGTGTGGGCCAACTACCAGCGGGTGGACACGGTGGACTGTGTCTTCACCTACGAGATCTTCGTGCCCAGGGAAGAAACCTAGCCCAGGGTCTTCTGAGTGTGGTCCAGAGCCTGCTCCAGATCGGCGATCAGGTCCTCCGTATCCTCGATGCCCACAGAGTACCGAACCAGCCCCTCCGGAATGCCCAACTCCCGGCGCTCCTCAGCCGTACACTCCACGTGGCTGGTGGTGGCGGGAGGGCCGGCTATGGTGTCCACCGCGCCCAGGTTGGACGCCAGGTGGGCGTAGCGAAGTTTGGGCAGGAAGGTCTTCACCGCATCGAAGCCGCCCTTGAGCATAAAGCTGAGCACACCTCCGAAGCCCGTCATCTGCCGGCGCGCGATGTCGTGATTCTCGTGCGACTCCAGCCCGGGATAGAACACGCGCTCCACGAAGGCATGCTTCTCCAGGTATCGGGCGATCTTGAGGGCGCTCTCGTTCTGCTGGCGGATGCGCAGATGCAGCGTTTTCATACCCCTGAGGAGGAGATAGGCGGCCATGGGATCCAGTGAAGCGCCGTTGATCTCCCGGAAGTGGAAGATGCGCTCCACCAGTTCTGTAGGAGCGCAGACCACGCCCCCCAGGGCGTCGGCGTGACCACCCAGGAACTTGGTGGCGCTGTGAACCACCAGATGGGCGCCCAGCTCCAGGGGGCTCTGGTTGATGGGCGTGGCGAAGGTGTTGTCCACGACCACTGTGGCTCCAGCCTCACGGCCTGCCTGGGCGAGACGGGCCAGGTCCATGACCTTGAGTGTGGGGTTGGTGGGGCTCTCCAGGTACAGCACCTGGCAGCCCGTGGCCACCGCGGCCTCGATGGCCTCGTGATCGGTGGTGTCACACAAGGTCACGTCTATCTGGAAGCGGGGTAAGAACTCCAGGAAGATCTTGGAGGTGCCGCCGTAGGTGTCTTTGAGGGAGACCACGCGGTCTCCGGGGGAGAGCAGAGCGAAGAGAGTGTTGCTGATGGCAGCCATGCCTGTGGAGAAGCTGGTCGCCGCCTCCGCGTCCTCAAGGACGCGTACTTTCTCCTCGAAGGCGTGGACGGTGGGGTTGGTGTTGCGGCTGTAGATGTAGCCCCGCTTCCTGGACAGGGCCACTTCGAGCCATTGGTCAACGTCCTCATAGTCGAAAGAGACACTGTGAGTAACAGGGACTGCGGACGGCTTCTGAAGGGTTTCCTGCTCCTCACCGGCCCACACTGAGAGTGTTCCCAGCCCTGGTTTGCTGCTTTCAGACATGTCTTGGTCTTTCTCCTTTTCTGGTGGCCACGGCCGCCCACAAGCCAGACCCAGCCGTCTGGGTCGGCCGATTGTCTCGGGGGTTTGCTGGATACTAGCAGCAGCCGCCTGAAACCGCCAGTATTTGCGGGATCATCTGGCGCCGACATGTACACTCTGTGGCCCAGGGCGGGGGGTAGCCCGAAGGTTCCATTGACAGGGGGTCAAGGGTCCGCTATACTGGGCGCAGCCCATGTCAACCATGGTTGAGGCGACCGGGACGAGCTGCTAAGTGCACGGTTCACGGCGGGGGTGATACTGCGAGCGGAGTCCCGCAGGAGGGTGGAGTTGAAGAGACCGCAGCTGCTAGGGCTTCTCGTACTTCTGTGTGCAGGAGCGCTGCTGACAGGAACGGTTTCTTCATCTGCACCTGCTGCTGTTCGTCACCTGCCGGTGGAGGAGACAGGCAGCCGGTCAGGGAAAACGTTGGACCGCCAGGACGCCACCGGAGCGGTCACGGCGAGCCAGCTTCAGGCCTCGGGGCCCATCATTATCGACCACACTTGCACCGACCTGAGCCAGATCCCGGACTACTGGATAGAACAGGCTAAGGCGCTCCTCCGCCTCTCTTACGGGCATACCTCTCATGGGAGCCAGCCCATCACGGGGATGGAGGTGCTCGAGGCGAATACGCCCAGTGGTCTGTATGATTTCAACACCAATGGGGCTGTGACCGCGGACGTGCTGTCCCTCGCCGACCAGACGCCGGAGGGCGACCTGGGCAACCCCGACCGGACGACCTGGGCAGCCAGGACACGAAGCTACCTGGATGGGCCAGGGGGCAACAGGAACGTCGTGGTCTGGTCCTGGTGCGGCCAGGTGAGCGACGCCACACAGACGAACATCCAGACCTACCTCAACCTGATGAATGGGCTGCAACAGGACTACCCCGACGTGACCTTCGTCTATATGACGGGGCACCTGGATGGCAGCGGCGTTGAGGGGAACCTGAACCAGCGGAACGAACAGATCCGCCTCTACTGTCGCAACCACGACAAGGTCCTCTTCGACTTCGCGGACATTGAGAGCTACGACCCGGACGGCGAGGAGTTCCTCAGCAGGTATGCAGACGACGGATGCAGCTACTCGTGCGGTGCGGGCACCTGCAACTGGGCTGGTGAATGGTGCTCCCCTCATGGGACCGATCCCTTGTGCGACACATGTTCGTGTGCGCACTCAGAGGCGCTGAACTGCAACGTCAAAGCGAGGGCCTTCTGGTGGATGCTGGCCAGGATCGCCGGCTGGCCTGGACCGGGCGAGAGCGCGCCGCAGAAGTACCCCTCGTTCCCCATCGCCGACCAGGGTGAGGTGGTCACCTACACCATTGAGGTCCGGGGCCTCGACGCTCCGCCGCAGGAGACTATCTACCTAACCGACGTGGTGCCCGCCGGCCTGGAATACGTGCCAGGCTCCTTGGACGCCTCAGCGGGTGCCACCGATGATGCCGGTGCACCCACGCTGCGTTGGTCGGGTGCCCTGGATTCCGCCCCCATGGTGACCGTCACCTACGTGGTTACCGTGAGCGCCAGTGATCCCGGCGCCGCCATCAATACGGCCACCATGACCGCGCCGGGCTATGACACGGCGGAGCACTCCTCGACTTTGCTCCTCAACCCGCTGGCCATTTACCTTCCCCTGGGATTACGCTCCTACTGAACCGGCGTCGGAAAACTCATCGTGGGGCCAACTTTCGCCTCCCGGTCTGGGTGCTCACGCCGCAGTGGAGGAACGGACATCCTCTCCGGGTCGAAGAGCCCTACGGGGCCAGGACGGCCTCGACCAAGAATAGGACTCTGTCTGGCCCAGGGCCCTGTCATAAGAACCCTTGCCACAGTGTGTGCTCTATGGTAAAATGAAGACGCGATGGAGGTCAAATGGTAGTGGGTGTTTCAGAGGCGTGCGACGACCGGCAGGCCTACGACCAGGGCCGGGCCCGCGTCCTGGCGCGGGGGCGCATTCCGCCCTCACTGTTGTCCTTCACCGACGTGTGGCTGGCCGAGCTTGGCCTGGGCGAGAAGAAGTGCCTGTTGAAAGAAGACGGGGAGGCGCTGCCCCATCCCTTCTCTGGCTCCATGAGGTTGTACCGGGAGGATGGTACCTGCCTGGAGTTGGACACCGTGGCCAAGCCTCTCCCGCCTGACCATCCATACGTCCAGGAGGTGCGGGGAGGCAACTACGACCTGATCGCCATCTCCATCGCCGCATGGTGTCTGCGCGACGGGGCGGACAGGCTTTGTCCCAGATGCGCCCCGGCAGACCACACCGTGTTGCAGCACACCGTGCTGCACGAACTGGTTCACGTCGCCTTTCCCGAGTACTCCGCCCACAACGAGTGGACGGACAACAAAGTACGCGAGCTGCTGGAGCGGGCTTCTTAGAGAAACCGGGCCGAGTCCCATCTGTTCAGTTCCTCGATGGTCGCCCTCCGCTGCCGATGGCCTGCCCCGCAGACTCGCGCAGCTAGCTGCGCATCGAAGGGGGGTAGGGTGTTGTCTTTCCGAGCTCGCGGCCAAGCCAGCTCTGCCTCTACCGCTACGGAGGGTGACATGTCTGAACGCCACGACCTTTTCTCCAGTTCCCGCATCAAAGCCCTCAAGATCGCCCTTGTTGCCATTCTGGCCAGTCTCATCGCCCTCTGCGCTCAGGTCCTCTTGCTACAGGCGGGATTGGTGCGTGCCCAGGGCACGCTGGACGTCTGCCCGGGATGCACGTACGAGAGCATCCAGGACGCTATCGATGCCGCCGACCCCGGGGATACGATCCGTGTGGCGCAGGGGGTGTACACGGAGAATCTGGCAATCACCAAGAGCCTGATGCTGCTTGGAGGCTACGAGGCCACAGGGTGGACCAGGGACATCGAGCTGTATGAGACGACCATCGACGGCAACCGGAGCGGCTCGGTGATCAGCGTCACCAACGGCTGCTCGACCACG
>DATEXS010000409.1:0-4350 GCA_035256725.1 Anaerolineae bacterium | reverse complement strand
TGAACGGGGCCTAGGACTTGACGAGCGAAACAGGCTGTGGGAGGCGCGCCATCAGGCCTACGAGAGCATAAAGCGCACCCACGTTGGTGCGGATCCGTTCGTCGCCGATGTCGCGGTGCCCATCTCCCGCTACCCCGAAATCGTGGCCTTCACAGAGCAGACCATCCGTGACCAGGGCGTGGCGGGCTACCCCTTCGGACACGCTGGCGATGGGAATCTGCATGTGGTGTTCATGGGAGATGCGCAGGACCAGGAGGGGTGGGCGCGCGTGCAGAGGGCCAACCAGGCCATCGTGGATCGGGCGCTGGACCTCCAGGGCACGGCCACTGGGGAGCATGGCATCGGGATTGGCAAGCGGCGGTTCATGGAACGCGAGCACGGGAAGAGCCTCGAGGTGATGCGCCAGATCAAGACCCTCTTGGACCCGCAGGGGATACTCAACCCGGGGAAGATATTCCCGTAGCGGTACGACTGGGATAGCGCCTTCTGGCATGGGCAGGCTGGATTTCCACTCTCATCCTGTGCTAGAAGGAGTCGGTCAAACCGAGCGAGTTCACTGCGTGGTCTCACAGCCGATGTTGCAGGGCAGCGCATGTCAGTCGGCCGCCTGAGGGGCCCTTCCCGAGTTCGGTTCCCGCCATTCCCATGGGGTGGAGTTGCTGCTTGGGTGATTGGTGCTGCGGTGTGGGCGACAAGGCGTCGGGAATCGCCTTGAAGCCGTAGGACTGAAGATCCAAGAGGGAAGGCTGACATGTCGCAGACCACGTCAAGATTGGTGTTGGAGCCGGACGCGCTGCAACTCCTCTCTGAGTACTGCGTACCCTATCCGAAGCATGGCTTGGCGCGGAGCGTCGACGAGGCGGTGCAGCTAGCCCGTGGACTTGGATACCCGGTTGTGCTAAAGGTGGTTTCGCCGGACGTGGTGCACAAGAGCGCTGCCGGTGGTGTGGTCGTTGGCATAGGCAATGACGAAGAGACTGGTGCTGCTTACGAGCGAATCCTGGATCGCGTGCGGGCGACTCTCCCCGAGGCCCACATTGATGGCGTGCTCGTGTGCAAGCAGGCCCCGGAAGGGTTTGAAGTAATCGTGGGCGGGCTCGATGATGCCACCTTTGGCCCCACCGTGATGTTCGGTCTGGGGGGCATCTTCACGGAGGTTCACAAGGACGTCGCCTTTAGGATTGCCCCTCTGGAGCGACGGGATGCCGAGGAGATGATACGGGAGATCGAGGCGTATCCTCTATTGACGGGTGCTGGCGGGCAACCGCGCTACGACTTGAACGCTGCTGTCGATCTGCTTCTGTCTATTTCCAGGCTACTGATGGACCACCGAGAGATCACAGCGCTGGACCTCAACCCCGTGCGTCTGTACCAGGAAGGCTTGCTGGTCCTGGATGCGCGGGTGACGGAGAGGCACGGGCAGTGAGGCTCACCAAAGAGGAGCAGTGTATCGTCGCAGGGAAGCATTGTCTCAGACCGCAGGAAGTCGTACCGACCGCGGTCTTCTACCGCGACGTAGCAGGGCCATGTCTATTCTCGGCAGGGGTCGTGGACTGCAAATGGAAGAGCGAGTTGAGGCAATGGCGACAGGAATACTCCGGCGACGCTTGGGCGATTGGGAGCGGTTGTGGTTTGATCCTGGCCAGACGGTTCACGCAATGCTCCTGGCACTGGAACTGGACCCAGGTTCAGTTATGGTGATGGTCAACGGTCGCCGGGCCGCCAAGGACTACGTTCTTCGCGCCGGTGACGAGGTGAGGCTCCTCCGCCTGATCACCGGCGGGTGAGAAGGGATCGCTGCCGACGCGAACCATGGCGCGCCAGAGTCTCCCCATGTTCCTTTATCAGCTTCTCCTTGCCGTTTGCCTCCGAGATGGGTAAGCTTGGCTAAACTCAGTCGTGCCCCTGACGAAAGGAGTGGCGAGTGTGCAACCCTCTGGCTATCGAGAAACCGACCCTTGTCCTGCATGCGGAGAGAGCCAGGCGCAACATCGAGACGATGGCCAGCAAGGCGTTCAAGAGCAGCGTGCGGTTCAGGCCCCATTTCAAGACCCACCAGTCCGCCCAAATCGGCGAGTGGTTCAGGGAATGCGGAGTGGAATCGATCACGGTGTCTTCATTGGACATGGCGGACTACTTCGCCGGGCATGGTTGGCGAGACATCACCGTGGCCTTTCCGGCTAACATTCTAGAGATAGCAAAGATCAACGGCCTGGCCGAGGCGGTGGATCTGGGGCTGCTGGTTGAGTCAACCGAGACCGCGGTGTTCTTGGCGCGGCATCTTACATCCAGGGCCGGCGTTTGGATCAAGATCGACGTCGGATCTCAGCGGACTGGGATCGCCTGGGATCGTTTGGACCGCGTGCTGGCGGTGGCAGAACAGGTGGAGAGGGCGCGTCTGCTGTCGTTCCGCGGCCTCTTGACGCACGCTGGACACGCATATCAGGCAAGGTCCAGAGAAGAAATCAAGAAGGTCCACGGTGAGACGGTGGCCAGAATGGCGCACGTGCGGGCCGGCCTGTCCGCGGAGGGGTTGCCAGGGGCCGAGGTGTCCGTGGGCGATACGCCAACTTGCACTGTGATGGACGATTTCGGTGACGTGGACGAGATAAGGCCTGGCAACTTCGTTTTCTACGACGTCATGCAGCTCGAACTAAGGGTCTGTAGTGAGGAAGAGATAGCGGTCGCCGTTGCTTGCCCGGTGGTCGCCAAGCACGAGGACAGGAGTGAGGCGGTTGTCTACGGCGGTGCGATCCATCTCTCCACGGAGTCCATAGCGGGACCTGACGGCGCCCAGGCCTTTGGCTATGTGGCACTGCCCACGCAGGATGGGTGGGGCCCGGCGGTGCAAGGCGGGTACGTTTCGTCCCTGTCGCAGGAGCACGGGGTCGTCAAGCTGCCTGATCATGTGCTGGGAGGCCTCCGCGTGGGCGACGTGCTGATGGTCGTGCCTGTGCATTCGTGCCTGACCGCGAATCTGATGAAGACGTACCGGACCCTGGACGGGCAAAGCATAACGGCCATGGGGGTGAGGTAGCGGACCGTTCGCATCGTGTCCGCGAAAGGCGCTAACTGGAGGCGCTTGGTCGCGGCTCGCTGTCAGGTGAAGCGCTCGAAACGATCCTTGTCTGCCTTGCAGATGGGGCACTTGAGGGGAGGCTGGGGTCGGGCGCATAGATAACCACATACCTTGCAGCGCCATACGGGGAGTCCGGCGCGTGTGAAGGCCGCCACTTCCTGTTCGTGCTCCTCGCCTGCGGGTTCAGGCTCCGTCCCCCGCCGTTCTGGTACTGGCCCGGGCTCCCTCTCGCCGAGTGCTATCTCCTCGGAGACGTACAGGGCGCAGTAGCAGGCCCCGTACTCATCCAGATCGGGATCTCGATAGTCGCAGGGGCAGATGATGTCCAGGTCTTTCTGCCTTACCCCCTCCGCCAAACGGCAGGGACAGGACTGGTAGCCATACCGCTCCTCGTTGGTAAGGAGCCCATCCATGAGGCCCAGGACGAATCCCCGGTCCGGGTTCAGGAAGTACCCTGCGGCCTCTGCCTCGCGTTTCAAGCGTTCGTAGAGTGCCTGAGCGATCTGAGAGCTCATACGCCTAGCACCTCCCGTAGACGATCCTCCTTGAAGCCAACGACCACTTCGGTGTCCCCACCGTTGCTCACCACAACCGTAGGGAAGCTCTTGCGGGGGTTGTATTCAGAGACCTCGGCCAGGGCGCGCTGCTTCTCACCTGCGGGCAACAGGTCCACGTACTCGTACTCATAGTTGACGTCGTGTTCATCCAGAAAGCGCTTGGTCTTCTTGCACCAGCCGCAGGTGCTGATGAAGTACCCCTTGACCTTTCTCATTCTCTTGTTGCTCCTTCTTGCCAGGTCGCGGATCACCCGGCATAGCAGATCGTCCGTGTTTTGCACAACTGATGTTACCACAAAGTGGCCGAGCTTGCCTGGGCAGGGGCGAGCAACGCCGCAGGGATGTGCTGCACGGCATCTGAGCAATCGCGACAGAGCCACCCAGTGAACGGCGACTCTCGGGTCAGTGGCGACCGGGCAAGGGGTGCTGCCGAAATCATCCTGGTGAGCGTTCTTGCTAGCCTCTATCACCCGATGTAGAATAGCGACAACATCTTGCTGATTTCCTCCTGGAGCGCCGAATTGAGGCTAGACCCCACCATTTTCCGCGAGTACGACATCAGAGGCATCGCCTGGGAGAACCTGGATCCCCAGGTGTGTACGGTGCTGGGCGCAGCCTTCGGGACGATGCTTGGAGCCGACGGTTCCGCTAAGGTAGTGGTGGGAAGGGACGGGCGCCTCAGCTCTCCGGATCTGAGTAGGGCGCTCATAGCTG
>DATEXS010000408.1:0-14180 GCA_035256725.1 Anaerolineae bacterium | reverse complement strand
CTGCGGTTGCGTTGCCACCTCTTGTGGCTGAAGGGGAGACAGATGAGGCCTGGGCAGCGCAGGATGTGGTGAGTGACAAGATGATCCTGCGCACCGCCAGTCTCACCATAGTCGTGAAGGACACTGAGGAGGCTCTGGAGGCCATAGAGAGCCTGGCGACGCAACTGGGTGGGTACATCTCCGACCTGCAGACATGGCGACTGGATGACCAACTGGCCGGGACAGTCACGCTGCGCATCCCGGCCGAGTCCTTTGATCAGGCTCGTGAGCGGATCAAGGACCTGGCTTTAGAGGTGGAAGGCGAGAACGTCTCTGGCCAGGACGTGACGGAGGAGTACATCGATCTAGAGGCCCGTTTGGGCAACCTGGAGATGGCGGAGGAGGAGTTGCGGGAGCTGCTGGCCTCAGCCCAGGAGACCCACAAGGACGCAGACAGCATCCTGGCCATCTATCAGGAGATTACCAACGTCAGGCAGCAGATTGAGCAGATAAAGGGCAGGATGCAGTACCTGGAGAATGCCGCCGCCCTGGCCACACTGACCATCAGCCTCACCCCTGAGGAGGAAGAGGAGCCGGTGGTTGAGCCGGGGTGGGAGCCGTTGAGACAAGTCAGGGAGGCGCTACGCACTCTGGTCAACGCCCTGAAGTTCCTGGCCAACGTGCTGATCTGGGTAGTCCTGTTCTTCCTGCCGCTGGCGGCGATTCTCGCGCTACCCCTGGTCATCGTGTGGCTGATCTGGTACCTGCGCAGGCGGCGCAGGCGGCGCGCTAAGGCGGAGTAGCTTGAGCAAGAGAAAAGGGGCGTGGCGATGACCACGCCCCTCTCGTTTCTGACCGTTCCCTCTTCTAGTCGTCTGTGTCCTGCTGCTCCTGCGATAGGTCCGCGAACGTGGAGAACCAGTCCAGGAGTTCTTCGGCCCTGCGCTCCTTCTGCTCCCGCCGCTCTCGTTCCCTGAAGGCGTTCATTCTGGAGAAGACCTCCTGCTGCACCTTGCGGGGCTGGTGCACCCAGGAGAAGGTGAAGGCGGCTTCCCTGCCCGCTGTCTCTATGACCACGTTCCCGTAGTCTAGCAGATTGGCGATTACACCAGGGATCTCGTAGCCAATATCCTGGATCATGGACAGGCTGGCCTCTTTGCGCTCCTCGCGCAGGCCGAGGGGTAGCCTTTCTATGTCGATGATCCGATCCTCCGTGAGCTGATAGACGTCGTTGCGCCAGTCCTCGTATCTGAACCAGATCAGAAACAGGGCCAGGAGAGTCCCTGCGGCCAGGGCAGTCCAGAAGAGGCCCTGAAATCGTGCCGGGGGGGCCGCCAGCCCGAGTTGCGCGGCGAACCCTAGTTGGCCCAGAATGAACAACAGGATCAGCGGGCCGACGATCCTGTCGATGAGCCTGAACCAGTGTTTTCGCCAGGTGACTACCCCGTTCTCCTCCACACGCATGTATGGCAGGAGATAGCCTCTCAGGGTGTGGAGCGGATGGCCGGTGGTTGAACGGTGATCAGGGGCGGGTGATGGTCTCCCGGCCGGCTCGAGGTGTGCCTGAAGACCGGGCTCGACGGTGGCGAATGCTGCCTCCCCGGCATCGCCGAACTCTATCTCAAGTCTGCGGCGTATGCTTTCCCTATCCTCAGCCTTCTCATCGGCCTTGATATGCTCCAGTTGTTGGAAGAGCTTGTCTCTGATCCGGGCGGCGTTGTCGACCATCTTGAACACGACTTTGCCCTTAGCCCCTGCGGTCTGGATGCTTAGATCGTCAAAGCCCAGCAACCTGCCCATGACGCCGGGCATCAGAATGGAGATGTCCTGGATGTTTTCTAGAGGCGCCTCCTCACGCGATTCCCGCACGAGGATGGTTTTCTCCAGGTGCACGACTCTCTTGTCGGTGACTGCGTAGTAGTCGTTTCGCCAGTCAAGCCAGAGCCAGAAAGAGAGCCCGATGGCGGCGGCCGCAGAAAGCGCCGAGCCCAGGTAGATCCAGAAGCTGCTCCAATGGAATAGTGATGCCGAGGCGAGGAGAATGGCTGCGGCAGACAGGGGGAGTAGCACGACCCACAGGCTGCGGAAAAAGGCGTAAGGGTGCTTGCGGGATAGAACGAGGAGCACCTCTCCCTCACCTTGCCAAGGGAATCGTCTGCTGAGCGTGAGGCCTATTGACTGCGCTTCCTGACGGAGCGGCCTTCCCAGCGAAGGCAACGCGCGCATCGCCTCGTTGAAGTCCCGCCTGTTGATGTAGAGGAGCCTGGAGTCCTCCAGGGCTCGGGCAGTGGTGCGTCTGGGCTGACCCGTAAGGAGGGATCTCTCGCCAAAGTAATCTCCGGGCCCTAGCCTCCTGATGATCTGGGGGTCTTCCGATTCTTCGCCCGCAATCAAGGCGACCCGACCCTGCTCGAGGATGTAGACGGCCATGCCCCGTTCGCCCTGGCCGGAGATAGTAGCCCCTTGGGGATAGCTGGCCTCTCCGATGAGCAGGGCCAGTCTCTGCAGAGCTTGGTCGGACAGCCGTGCGAAGAGGGGTAGCGCCCTGAGTCGCAGCCCGAGGCGTAAGTGCAGGGCTTCGCGCAAGCCTGGGCGCTCTTGGAGCACCTGGTCGAAGTCGCGCTTAGTGAGGCAGAACAGGTCCGAGGCCAGTTCGGCCTCGATAGTCACGTCTGGGCGTTGTCCAGCGAGCAGGCCGCGGGCCCCGAACGAATTCCCCGGATAGAGGTAGCTGACCACCCTTGGACGCCCCTGGTCGTCGCGCGCCGAAGCCTTCAGTCGGCCGGAGGTCACCACGTACAAGGCGGTATCCGAATCGCCCTCGCGGTAGAGTGTGGCTTGTGGGCGGAGGGATCTGCTCTCCAGCAGATCAGCGAAGCGGCGCAGGTCCTGATCGGGCAGGCCGGCAAAGAGATAGGTATTCCTCAGCAGACCGAGGCGGTCCTCCATCCTGCGGCTCCTAGAGGAACTCGTGCACCCTGTGAGCTACGGTCTTGTTCATGCCTTCCACCGAGGCCAGTTCGTCCACACCGGCCTTGCGGATAGCGTTTAGCGAGCCGAAGCGCTTAAGCAGGGCCCGTCGCCGCATCGGCCCGATGCCAGGTATGTCCTCAAGCGCCGAGGTAAGGCCCTGGCTGCGGCGCAGTCCCTTGTGGTAGTCGATCGCGAAACGGTGAGCTTCGTCACGCACGCGTTGCAGGAGGTGAAGGCCCGGCGAATCTGGGGGAAGGACAAGAGGCTCGGCCTCACCAGGAGTGAAGATCTCCTCCTGGGCCTTGGCCAGTCCCAAGATTGGCAGGCCATCCAGCCCGTTCTCGGCCAGCACCTCCAGGGCGGCATTCAGTTGGCCCTTGCCGCCATCAACGACGATCAGGTCGGGCAGTCTTGTCCATGCCGTAGGGCCCTCCGCTTCGGAAATCAGGGCCCGCTTCAGCCGGCGCCGCAGAACTTCCTGCATCATGGCATAGTCATCGGGACCTTGCACGGCCCGGATCTTGAAGCGACGGTACTCATCCTTGGCCGGCACACCTTCGATGAACACGACCATGCTGGCCGTCGCCGCAACCCCCTGGATGTTGGAGACGTCGTAGGCCTCGATGCGGAGCGGGAGGGCGTCCAGGCCCAGTTGCGCGTGGAGGTCGGTGAGGCCAGACATAGCCCTGGCGCTTTCTAGCTGCTCTCTGGCCATGAGGTGGCTCAGGGTCTCGGCGGCGTTCTCCTCGACCATCCTCACCAACTCTCGTTTCCGGCCACGTTTTGGCACCTTGAGGGTGACCTTGCCGGCGCGCTTGTCTCCAAGCCATCGTTCGATGAGCGCCGACTCTTCGATCTCTGATGGCAAGAGGACTTCCGGAGGAACGGAGGCCGCGTGGTCATAGAATTGCTTGATGAAGGAAGCGAGTATCTCTGGCTGCTCCGCTTCGCCGGCTCCATCCATCAGGAAGTACTCGTGTCCTATCAGCTTGCCGCCGCGGACGAAGAAGATCTGTACACAGGCCTGACCGTCGGCTCTGGCCAGGCCAAGGGCATCCTGGTCCACCGGAGAGCTGGAGACCACGCGCTGGCGCTCTATTACCTGCTCCACCGCCCGAACCTGGTCTCTGAGATTCCCGGCCCGCTCGAACTCCATCCGCTCTGCTGCAGACTGCATCTGCCGTCTGAGGGAGGCGACGGTCTCATCGCCTTTGCCTTGGAGGAAGAGGCAGAGCTGGTGCATCATGGCTCTGTAGTCCTCCCTGGAGACGGCTCCGATACAGGGGCCCAGACAGCGTCGTATGTGATAGTAGAGGCATGGCCGGTCGTCGGTGCCGGTTATCTTTCGCTTGCAGGTCAGATAAGGGAAAATGTGGCGCAGCAAGTCCAGTGTCTGCCGCATTGCTGCGCTGGACGTATAAGGACCGAAGTAGCGGGCCCCGTCGGCCAGCATGCGTCTGACTACCCGCACCCGCGGGAAGTCCTCTTGCCAGGTGATCTTGATATATGGATATCGTTTGTCGTCCTTGAGGCGTGCGTTGTAGTGAGGGCGATGCTTCTTAATCAGGTTGCACTCGAGGATGAGCGCTTCCAGCTCCGAGTCCGTGACGAAGAAATCGAGGTCCGCCACTCTTTCGGCAAGTCGTTGCACTTTGGGGGAATGGGAGGTGGAGGCCTGGAAGTAGGAGCGCACCCTGCTACGCAGGTTAACCGCTTTTCCTACATACAGAATGTCTCCGGCCTCTCCCTTCATGAGGTAGACGCCTGGACGGGCGGGGATAGACCCGAGTCTTTCTCTGATGTCCTCTGTAGCCATCTCGGTGTGCCCTGGCTGCTCAGCAAGGCGTGGCTGGCTCAATAGAGCTTCTTCTATACATCATTGTATACGCCGCCAGGCGTGGTGTCAACTGCGTTATCCGTGAGACGGTCAAGGGCAGCGCAGATCCAGCGCTGACCGAACGCATAACCACGCATCTCGTGGGGTTGGCGACGATTCCAGAGCGCGGATCCGCCGCCGCGCAGAGTCTCGGTGGATTGCACAGGTCTTGTGCCATCGGTGTGCTCTGTGCGCTGTGGCTTTGCTGCGCCGTACCAGATATGCTAGAATAGGTTTCCAGGCGGCCAGGCCCCACAGAGAGAAGTCTGGCGGGTCGCCGCTACTGTGCAGGAGGCGAGAATGGAATTGAGCCAGTACCTCAGGGTGTTGCTGAGGAAGTGGTGGGTCATAGCCCTGGCCTTTGTGATCACCGTGGCCAGTGCGGTCATCTTTAGCGAGGTCCGTCCGCCCATCTATCGGTCGACGGCAGTGCTACAGGTCATCCCTGCCAGATACGACTACGGACTCACGCTCGCGGCGGAACAACTCCTGAGGCAATTCGCCAACCAGATTCACACTACCACGATGGCTCAGCAGGTGATCGATGAGCTGCAACTTGACATAAGCACGGACAAACTGCTGGCGAGCGTGACGGTAGCGCCGATACCAGAGGACTTCTTGATTCAGATAGACGCTGACCGACCAGATTCGGAGGAGGCCCGGGCCGTGGCCAGCACGTTTGGCCACGATTTCGTGGCCTTCCACGCGGCGCAAATGCTGGATATTGACCGTGAGGACCGGGTTCAAATTAGGATTCTGGAGGATGCCAGGTACGGCTGGGTGCACTGGCCCAAGACGAAGACCCTCGCTTTGGCTGGAGGCGTGCTGGGACTGCTCATCGGGCTACTTCTGGCTTTCGGGCTGGAGTATGTGGAGTCCGACGTGCTCCGGTCCACGGATGATGTAGAGCGACACGTGGGGGTGGCCGTCCTGGGATCGATTCCCACCATCGGCGCGCTGGAAGGCTCGGAGGGAGGATCGGGCAGAACTAAGCGGCGAGGGAGGTAGGACACCCCGGGTCGGCGGCCTGCGTGGCGCGGGCTCGCCGGCTGTGTCTGTCGTAGCATAGGCCCACCGATATGATCAGCAGTCGCCCAATCAACATCAGAGGAGTGTGATTATGGCCGTAGAGACCCCTTCGGATAGCCTGGTGACTCTGAGGGCGCCTCGTGCCCCCGCCAGCGAAGCGTACCGCACGCTGCGCACGAACCTCGAGTTCTCCAGCCTGGACAGGCCGCTGAAGACCATGGTGGTGACATCGCCGGGACCGGAGGAAGGGAAGTCCACCACCCTGGCGAATCTGGCGGTCACCCTGGCCCAGGCGGAGAAAGAGGTCATTCTGGTGGACTGCGATTTGCGGCGCCCATCGCAGCACGAGATCTTCGGCGTGAGCAACAACGTGGGCTTGACTACCATGATGGTGGACGAGCAGGCGATGAAAGCACCCCCTTTGCTGGATACAGGGGTCTCCGGGCTGCGTCTACTGCCCAGCGGGCCTCTTCCGCCTAATCCCTCGGAACTGGTCGGTTCCCGCCGGATGTTGGAGATCATAGCCTGGCTGTCCAAAGCGGCTGACATGGTGCTGTTCGATGCGCCTCCCATCATCGCGGTGACCGATGCAGCCGTGCTGGCCTCCCGCGTAGACGGGGTGTTGCTGGTGATCAAGGCAGGGGGCACCAAGAGAGACCATGCGCAGAAAGCCAAGGCCCTGCTAGACAAAGTGAACGCCCACCTGGTAGGGGCAGTTCTCAACAACGTCAAGATGGACACCAGCTACTATCGGTACTATGCCGAGCACAAGCGCACCTGAGTGGCGGACTCAACGGGGGAGCGATGAAGGCACTTATCCTCAGTGGGGGCAAGGGCACTCGCCTTTACCCCATCACCTACACCAGCGCCAAACAACTGGTGCCGGTGGCTAACAGGCCGGTGCTGTTCCGGGCCATCGATTCGATAGTGGAGGCTGGCATCAAGGATATCGGAATCGTGGTGGGCGACACCGCTTCCGAGATCCAAGCGGCAGTCGGCGATGGCTCTGCGTGGGGAGCCAGCATCTCATACATAGAGCAGGAAGCGCCGCTGGGACTGGCCCATGCTGTGCTCATATCAGAGGACTACCTGGGAGACGACAGCTTTGTCATGTTCCTGGGCGACAACGTTCTGGAAGGGGGCATCGCGGAGCTGGTCCGGCAGTTTGCCGAGAGCGACTGGAACTCGCAGATCGTCCTCACCAGGGTAGCAGATCCCCAGCACTTCGGCGTGGCCGAGCTGCGGGACGGCCACGTGGTCAGACTGGTTGAAAAGCCCAAGGATCCACCAAGCGATCTGGCCCTAGTCGGGATCTACATGTTCGACCGCCACGTCTTCGAGGCTGTCAAGAACATCAAGCCCTCCTGGCGGGGTGAGCTGGAGATAACCGACGCCATCCAGTATCTCGTCGATCGCGGGTACAAGGTCTATCCCTACATCCACGAAGGGTGGTGGATCGACACCGGGAAGCGCGAAGACATGCTGGCCTGCAACCGGCTCCTGCTGGAGACCATGGAGCCCAAGAACCTGGGAACCGTGGATGCGAAGTCAAGTATCTCGGGCCGGGTCATTATCGAGAAGGGCGCTCAGGTGATCAATAGCACCATCCGCGGCCCGGCCATCATCGGCGAGAACAGCCGTATCGTCGATGCCTACATAGGCCCCTACACCGCCATCTATCACGACGTCCTCATCCAGGGCAGCGAAATCGAGCATTGCATCATCCTGGAGAATTGCCAGATCAGGGATATCGGGGCCCGCATCGAGGACAGCCTCATCGGGCGGAACGTGGAGATTACTCGTTCGCCGCTGCGGCCCAAGGCCTACAGAATGACCTTGGGAGACAATAGCCAGGTCTGCATTTTGTAAGGGCGCGCACCTGACCGCGCTGGGACCGCGAAGGACCTGACGGGTCAAATCGTGCCGGTGCGGGAAGTGGCCAGGACCTAAGAAGAGCAATCCAGATGAAAGTCACTTTAATCTGCAGCGGAGGAGGCATAGACGGCTTCAACAGCGCGGGCAAAGGCATGTCCGGGGGTTGGATAGGCCACGGATTGGCCCTGCTATCGGCCTGTGTGAAGCAGGCTGGCTACGAGGTGGACCTGCTAGATCGACGAGCGCTGCGCGACTGGGAGCATTTTCGGGAGGAGATCCGGGTCCGGTCCCCCGAGGTGGCTGGATTCGGAATGCTCAGCGTGGACTTCAAGCCTGCCATGCGGGGCATCGAAATCGTCAAGGAACTCAACCCCCGAACCATCACTGTGGTCGGAGGCCCGCACCCCACCCTGGCCCCCGATGAAGTCTTGAGCAACCCCCTGGTAGATCACGTCGTGCTGGGCGAGGGCGAGATAACCTTTGTGGACATGCTGCGGAGGATCGAACGCGGCGAGGCGGTCGAACGGTTGCTCCAGGGGGAAAGACCGGACCTGGATCAGCTTCCCTATGCCGATCGCGAGGCCTACCTCAGCGAGTGGAGAAAGGCCGGTTACGATTATGATTCGCCGGAGGCCCCCCTCTCTGCGGAGACCCTGCCCCCCTTCGTGACCATTATCGCCGGCAGAGGGTGCCGCTACAACTGCAGCTTCTGCAAGCCTGGGGAGGACATCCTCTTCGGCAAAGGCGTGCGCCGCCGAAGCGTGTCTCACGTGATTGGTGAACTAAAGGAACTCCGAGAAAAGTACCACTTCAACACCCTGATGATCCACGATGACTGCCTGACCGAGGACCGTGCGTGGGTGACCGAGTTCTGCGATTCCTACGAGGCTGAGGGGTTCACCCAGCCGTTCTGGTGCCAGGCCCGTGTCGATCACGTGGTCAAGCACGAGGACATGATCCGGCGCATGTCAGAGGTCGGTCTGGCGGGACTGTTTCTGGGTTTCGAGAGCGGTAGCGATCGAGTACTGAGGTTCATCCGCAAGGGCACCAGCGTCGCCAAGAATTTGGAGGCGGCGCGCATCTGTCGCCGGTACGGCATTCGTATCTGGGCCAATTACATGTTGGGCCTGCCCACCGAGACGGAGGAAGAGATCAGAGAGACGATCGCCATGCTCAAGGAGATTGATCCGGACTACTACAGTCCGGCTTTCTATACCCCATATCCGGGCAACGACCTTTATGACTACTGTCTGCAACACGACCTGTCGCTCATAACAGACCACGATGGCTACAGCCGAAATCCCACCGAGCTTAAGATCAAGGGGCATGATCCTGAGTTTCTCAGGTGGGCCCTCGAGGAATCGCAGCAGAGGAAGCTGGGTAACAGGATCAAGCGAAGATCTGGGTACCTCGTACGCCGCTATGCTTCGCCACGCAAGGTCATCTCCAGGCTGGGCGGGGCGGTGCGAGCTTCGTCATGAAAAGAGGTGCGACATGGCGAGTCCCCATGCAGGTAAGCCGTTGAATTATGAGCGCGTCCTGCAGGCCATCGGCCGCCTGGCCGAGAAGCAGAGACTTCGTGACCTCTGCATACTGGAGGTTGAAGGAGGAGTGGTCCTGCAGGGACGCGCCCTGGTGAGCACGAGCACCGGGTTCAACCTCGTCTCCAGGACCAGAGTCCTCAGCCATTCCGACCTGGAGGAGTTGGTCGGCGAGCCATGACCTACAGCTAATGTGGGAAGAGGGGGGGAACCGATGCAGAAGCTCTTCCAAGGGATGCTTAAGACCGACTATCAGGACGTGTTGAGAACCATTGGTCATTACATCGACGAGCACGGCTTCTCAGACGTAAGGGTCATTGAGACAGAGGACGGCTTGATCCTACAGGGAAAGACCAGTACTGGTGTGGCCAGGGGTGAGAAGAAGACGGAGACATACCTACTCACTCTTCAGGACGTCAAGGACTTGATGCGCGAAGCGTACACGAGACGAGGCACGAGACTGTAGTTCGCAAGAACCCGCACCTGGGGGAGGTGTGCGAGCTTGGAGAGGCTGCTGGTAACTGGCGGAGCTGGCTTCATCGGGAGCAACTTCGTCCACCTGAAGCTGGAAAGGGACCCTGACTGTCGGGTAGTGGTCTATGACAAACTCACCTATGCAGGAAATCTGGACAACCTGCGCGACGTCACTGAGGATCCCAGGTACAAGTTTGTGCGCGGGGATATCTGCGACGCCGAGTTGGTGGAACAGGTGGTCCGGGAAAACGAGATCGACACCATCGTCAACTTCGCGGCCGAGACCCATGTGGACCGTAGCCTCTTTGAGCCGGGCAGTTTTATCCATACAGACGTCTACGGCACACACGTTCTTCTGGAGGCGGTGAGGAAGTTCGGCCTACGCAGGATGCTGCAAGTCTCCACCGACGAAGTGTACGGAAGCGTTACCCAGGGATCCTCTGTGGAGGCGGACAGGTTACTCCCCAACAGCCCCTACTCAGCCAGCAAGGCTGGGGGAGACTTGATGTGCCGCGCTTATTTTGTGACCTATGGTGTGCCCGTGGTGATCACCAGGGGTTCCAACAATTTCGGGCCCTATCAATATCCTGAGAAGGTCATTCCACTCTTCGTCACCAACGCGCTGGACAACAAGCCATTGCCTCTCTACGGGGACGGGCTGAACGTCAGGGACTGGCTCTTTGTCGTCGATCACTGCGAAGCCATTGAGTTGATGCTCCGGGAGGGTTTAGATGGCGAGATCTACAACGTCGGTGGTGATCACGAACTGACCAATCTTGAGCTTACTGAGACCATCCTGGAGATACTGGATAAGCCGAG
Source organism: Anaerolineae bacterium (assembly GCA_035256725.1). Taxonomy (GTDB): domain Bacteria; phylum Chloroflexota; class Anaerolineae; order UBA7937; family B3-Chlor; genus JAUVXJ01. Next base: position 3,614 of record DATEXS010000408.1, on the reverse strand, counting down.
AAGCCTCATCCAGTTCGTGGAGGACCGTCCAGGCCATGACCGCCGATACTCCCTCGATTGCACCAAGCTCCAAGAGCTGGGCTGGGAACCGCGCCGTCGCTTCCGGGAGGCGCTTGAGGGCACAGTGCGTTGGTACACGGACAACCGTTGGTGGTGGGAGAAGCTCAAGACGGGGGACTATCAGAGCTACTACGCAAAGCAGTATGGGGCGCGGCGGGTTCTAGGGGACTGCTCGGCGTGATGATTGCCCGGTGAGCGCCTGAGCCGCTGCTGAAAAGAAAGTGTCGATCCGTTAGAGTCTCCGTGCGGCATGGAGTTTCCTCGCCGTCAAAGGAGACTCTTTGCATCTCCACGCCAGTCGGCAGAGGCGGGCCAATCTCCAGCTACTGGGTGTGGTTCGACACATAGCCTGGAACGGATGCCAGTGGCGGGCATGAGTCCGTAACATGGCCTGGGTGCCTTCTAACCGGGCGTCGCACGGGTCGAGGCTGTGTAGGACAGTCTCTTACCTCGCTGGCATGAATGCATGGTTGGGAATGTCCAGACCAGTCGCGGCTGGTGGCGAGCTTACCCTTTGTTGTCGGGAGGCTCCACGATGGCCAGAGGGATCCTTCGCGGATGGAGGCTCCGAGCTTCGCATCGGGCGCCCACTAAGGTAGCCCACGAGGTGTGAAGGGCCAGGACGACGGCCCAGACTGCTTATCCCCACGCAGAGCCGGCAGGCCTCAGCTCTCTTTTGCCGGGGTTGGGGAGATGGTCCTGTAGATACGGTAGGCCATCCACAACGAGGCCGCCGTAAGCAGGCTGCGGAAGATGGCGATGACCGCCTTGTAGTTAGTGAAGGTCTGGATGATCAACTCAGGCGAGGTGAGCCTGGAGAACAGGCCCGGGTTCAAAGGCAGGAACAGCCACCAGGTGGTTTGAGAGCCCCAGTTCAGCAGGTAGAAGGCGTAGCCGACGATCTGAACCAGATGGAACCAGGCAAGGCCGGGCTGCTCGGCGAGTTCCAAAGCCAGAAGAGGTAGCAGCGCGAAGAAGTACTGAGGGTTGAAGAAAGCGAAAGAGAAGAGGATCAGGAAGACCATGAGCGAGTACTTGCGCAGGACCCTGTAGGAGGAGAGGTCCTTCTCTAGGCCGCTGAAGAGGAGGATGGCATAGCCGATGACGAAGATCACTAGCTCGTCGTAGAGGATGATGCGCAGCTTGGCGGCCAGAAGAAACTGCCCATGGGCACGGTCCAGCACCGAGATGATTTGTGGCAGCGCTCCGGACAGGATGGTCAGCAGGGCTGCTGCGCTGAAAACCGCTATACCGATAGGGAGGCGTCTTTGCTTTTTCAACTGACCGAAAGCGCCAATGAGAAAGAAGGGTGCGAGGAGGGCATCCGTCACTCGCGAGAGAAAGGCCAGGGCAAGGGCTGCCAGCGAAGAGAAGGGCCGGACGCGCTGGAACATATACAGGCTCAGAAGCACGAAGAACCCAGCAACCACGTCGTATCGGCCATAGAGATAGGAGATGTACAAACCGATAGGGTTGAACATCCAGAAAGCGAGAGCAACGATCGCGCCCCTGAATTGTCTCTTCAGCAGGGCCAGAAGCAGGAAGGCAGAGGCCAGATCGAAGGCCAGGTGAGGAAGCTTGAGCAGGAAGAGGGTGAGATGTATGCGGGGCGCCTGGGCGATCTGTAGGGCCAGATCAAAAGCGCCCTGGTAGTCACTCTCGTCCAGTGGCCGCCACTCATCCGGCCAGATCACCTCAGGGGGAGATAGAACCGGCTGGAAGACCCATATCGTTGCCGAGTAGAGCAACAAGGGGATCGGCTGTACTGCCAAGTCCTTGGTGATCTCTCCGTGGAGGGCGAGGTTTTGGGCGTGATAGGTGACCCAGAAGAGGTCGGGATGGAAAGCGATAGGCATGAGCACGATGCGGACCAGCACGCCCAGCGCTAAGATGACGATAACAGCTCTCTTGAAGGAGTTGTCCTCTAGATGAAGATGGGGCAGGGCGGTAAACCTGGGGTTCTTCGCGCGTTGCATGGTCTCTCAGAGCTTCTCCACGCGGCAGCGCATATCCCGGTATGGAGGGGTGGCTGCAAGGGGGTCCCCGGCGAGGTCATCCACGAGCCAGTTCGCGTTCTGTTTCCCGGCCCAGCCATGAGGTATGGATACGGTGAGCGGGTGGATACTATCCGTGAGCTTGGCTCTAAAGGAGGCTGTTCCAGCGGAGGTGACTATGCTAATCTCATCGCCTTCGCTCACGCCAACCTCCTCAGTGATCGCGCGGCCTATCTCCGCAAGGGGTTGCGGATGAGCTTTGCGCAGGGCGGGGATGTTCCGATGCTGGGAGTGATAGAATTGTGGCACCCTGGCTCCCGTGATCAGGTAGTACGGGAATGCTCCGTCTTCAGGCCAGTCGTGGGGCGCAGTCGGGAGTGGGTCGTAGCCTCTTTCCTCCAAGGACTGGCTGTAAAGTTCGATCTTCCCTGACGGTGTGGTGAAGCCGCTGCTGAGCATTGTGCCGTGGGTTGTCGGCACGGCTGGCTCCTGCCCAGTCCAGCCGGCCGCCTCGAGTACCGCGTCTATTGCCTCCTGGTCGCTCTCAAAGGGAAAGGACTCCTCGAAACCCAGCCGGCGGCCCAGCAGGGAGAGCCACCGCCACTCAGGAAGGGCCTCGGCTAGAGGCTGGATAACCGGCATCCTGGTGCGGACGGGGAAGTCGGTTCTCAGCGACTGGATGCTGATTTCGCCTTTTTCGAGGAATGTACATGCTGGGAGAATCACATCGGCCAGCTCAGTGGTCTCGTTGGCGAACAGATCGTGCACAACCAGTAGGTCGAGTTTGGAGAGAGCCTCGCGGACTTTCCCAGTGTTGGCAAAACACGACAGAGGATTGCCCTCGATCACGACAAGGCCTCTTATGGGATAGGGATGCTCGCTCAGGATAGCTTCAGGCAAGTATGCACTGGCATCTCTGGCCAGAGGAAACCTCTCCTGCCAGAAGCTCTTTGGTGGCTTGGGCAGGTCTCTGGGCACCGGCAGGCTGCTGAGGCGACGATAAGGTGTCATCATCAACCCGCCCTTCAGGTCCACGTTGCCCGTGATGGCCACGAGTATGGCCAGGGCCCTCAGGGTCTGAGTGGCGTGACGGCAGTGCTGGACTCCCTGCCGCCTGTCTAGAGAGGCAGGCTTGGTGAGCGCGAAGGCGGTGGCTGCTTCCTCTATCATCGGGGCGGGGATATCTGTGATCCTCTCTGCCCAGAGGGGCGTGTATGGCGTTACGTGCTCGGCAAGCCTGTCAAAGCCAAGAGTGTAGGATGCAACGAACCCTGCGTCATGGAGATCGTTGCTGATGATGTGGTTGATCATCCCCAAGGCCAGAGCGATATCGGTCGCAGGCCTGATCTGAAGATACATGTCCGCGCTGCGTGCTAGGGGGGTCCGACGAGGGTCGACGACCACGAGCTTAGCGCCGTTCCTGCGCGCGGCAGAGATGTCCGCGCTGACACCGAGGTAGCGATGAAGGTGGGTGGCGCCCGGCAAGGCGCCCCACAAGATGATGTACCTGGCGTGTCTCAGGTCGCACCAGGGCATAGGAGGCCGGCCAAAGGTGTTGTT
>DATEXS010000407.1:0-5385 GCA_035256725.1 Anaerolineae bacterium | reverse complement strand
GTCTTCATCCGCGGGAGCGCTGTAGTACACGAAGAATCGCCCGTTCTCGGCGTACTGTGGGTGGAACGCGAAGCCCAGGAGCCCCCGCTCATCATACTGTCCCTGCAACCCTACCAGCTTGTGCCGTAGGTCGAGGAATGGTTGTTCGAGCAACTCACCGTCAGAGGAAAGGATCTTGATCAGACCGATCCGGTCCACGATGAATAGGCGTCCGCTGTTGTCGCCTGCGGAAGTGACGACCACCGGCGAGTTCAGGCCCTCGGCCACGACCTCTAGCCCAACGCCGGTGGGCAGCTCCGATGGGGCACCGGGCGTCGGCGCAGGCGTCGCCGTAGGCTCTGACGCTCCCGCCTCCCCTGTCGCCTGTGCCGGGGTATGCGTGGGCACCGAAGATGTGGCAGTGGCCCGGCCGGGAGGCGAGGAAACGGGCTTCCCGGCACATGCCGCCGCCACTGTAACGCCGGCAAACGCCGTGCAAAGAGTGACTGAGATTCTCCTAAGCATGACTATCCTCCTCTCCAACACCAACCCCAACCTGCTAGATGACCATATTATGGCACACAATCTACGCCCATTAGCGATGGGAATGGTTGTGAACGTGTTTGGATCGGGTTGGACGGGCTGGCTGACCTTTGACCTGTGGGCCGGCGTCAGCCTGGCTGCCAGGGTACGCTCCGCAGACGAGCAGCATCCACGCAAAGCAGCAGTGACCAAGAATCTCCAACCTATTCCAAACCATAAGCCAACTGACTGCGTCGTTGGCGAAAGGCACTTATGTGCTATACTCGTGGTGGCGAAGTGCAGCCGCGGAGTACAGGTCAGGCCAACCGGCCGAGAAGAAGTGGAAGGGCATGGTGCCTTGGGAATCTCCGGTCACCGTGCCAAACCCGGTGCTGCGGGAACCGAGTCCGACCGCGGGAGTTCTGCCGCTGACCACCCCCAACGCGCCTATGGTGCAGGCCCAAGATCGTCAGAGTCAAGCTCGAAGAGAGAAGCCATGATGGGTGCCAGAGAGAGGATGCCAGGTGAACCGACGTGGCGAGTCGCCCGTTTCGTCGTCCATCATCTGGAGAACCAAACCACCAGAATCTGAGGCACGAAACCCAGAGTCCACCTTACGCTCTGAGTTTTCGGTCAAGGTAGTAGCGCACAATACGACAACACCACGGGCAAACAAGCGTCAATACACAAACGAGGAGGGCACGTAGGAGATGCCGGCTATCGAAATCAAACCGGATGTCTATTGGATAGGTGTCAACGACAGAATTACGGACCTATTCGAGGGTCTGTGGCCCATTACTCAAGAAGGCGTATCGTACAACTCGTATCTGGTTAACGACGACAAGAAAGCCATCATCGACCTGGTCAAGGGTGTCAAGACGGACGAGTTCTTCTCTCAGATCGCAACAGTAGTGGAACTCTCTGAGCTGGACTACCTAGTCATCAACCATATGGAACCAGATCACACAGGCGTGCTGCGCACCTTCAGGAAGATAGCCCCAGGCGCCACGATCGTGGGATCCTCCAAGACCAAGGACATGTTGGCGTCCTTCTATGGCCTGACGGACAACGTGGTGGCTGTGACGGACGGTGAGACCATATCGCTGGGCAAAAGGACGCTGCAGTTCTTCTACACCCCCTTTGTGCACTGGCCCGAGACCATGATGACCTACGAGACATCGCATCGTATCCTTTTCTCGTGTGATGGCTTTGGAGGCTACGGGGCGCTCCGAGGAGCCATCTTCGACGATGAATGCACCGATCCCAACTTCTACCAGCGAGAGGCTCTCCGTTACTACGCGAACATCGTGGCCATGTTCAGCAGGCCCGTGCTTCGCGCAATCGAGAAGTTGTCGCAGGTCCCCGTGGCCGTTGTGGCACCTTCACACGGCCTCATTTGGCGTGAGCATCCGGAGGCCATCGTCGAGTCCTACAGGCGATGGGCCAACTACGCCACCGAAGATGCCGAGCCCGCCATAACCCTGATCTATGGCTCGATGTACGGCAATACAGAGGCCATGATGAACGCCGTAGCCCAGGGCGTCTCCTCTGTGGGGGTCTCTATCGACGTCTTCGACGCAGCCAGGATACACACCAGCTACATCCTCCCCTCTCTCTGGACCAGGAGCGGTGTCATCGTGGGGGCACCCACGTACGAGGGGCACCTGTTCCCACCGGTGGCTCAGGCGCTGGAAATGGCCGGGCACAAGGGAGTCAAGAACAAGAAACTCGCCATGTTCGGAAGCTATGGCTGGAGTGGCGGTGCCCGCAAACACCTGGAGCGGATCGTGGAGCCATACAGCTGGGAGATGGTGGATTCTCTCGAGTTCATTGGGGCCCCGTCGCAGGATGAATTGAGACAGGGGTTTGAGTTTGGCTCCCGCTTCGCTGGGGCGATCAAGAAGTAGCCCCTGCCGGAACTGACTGAGGTCGACTTCGGCCAAGCGACCTCTCGCCGCCGACCGAGCTGCTCCGCTAGCAGAGCGGCACCCCATGCCATTTCCAGCCCAGTCCAAGCCCTCTGCCAACCCGCTTCGTCCTCAGCAGGACGGAACTTGGCACACCTCAAAGTGAGTGGTAGAATGCTGCGCTGGGCGAACAGTGAGGGCAGTGGACCCGCGCCGGCGCGCAGTGATACCGGGGTTATCCCCAGTCCCAGACCGAAGCACGCGTCGTCCGCGCCTCACTCTGGATAAGGGGCAGTTGAAGGGGACGTGCCTGAGCATCTGAATAGGGAGAAGTATCATGATTGATGTAGTAAATGTCAGCAAGTCATATGGCCCTATCCGAGCCGTACATGCGGTCTCTTTCCACGTCAAGCCAGGCGAGATCATCGGCCTCCTGGGGCCGAACGGATCTGGCAAGACCACTCTGATGAGAATATTGACTGGCTACCTCCAGCCCGACGAGGGCCAGGTCAGTGTGGATGGCCTGGACGTGCTTACCAATACGTTGCAGGTACAGAGGCGGATCGGATATCTGGCCGAGAATGCGCCACTGTATCCAGAGTTGACCACCCAAGAGTACCTCAAGATGATCGCCGACCTGCGTCGGATACCCGAGAGCGAGCAGCCAGCGCGCCTTTCGGAGGCGATCCGAGCTACTGGTCTGCACGACCACCTGACGCGACCCATCGGCGAGTTGAGCAAGGGCTACCGTCAGCGTGTGGGCCTTGCTCAGGCCATTGTGCACAAACCCAAGGTGCTGATCCTAGATGAACCCACGGTGGGCCTAGACCCCACTCAGATCGCCGAGGTGCGTCGCTTGATCCGCCGCTTGGCGGGGCACAGCACCGTCCTTCTCTGCACCCACGTTCTCTCCGAGGTGGAGGCCACCTGCGAACGCGTGATCATGCTTCTCAACGGTGAAGTCCGCGCCGACGCGCGACTGGCGGATCTGGCCGAGACCAGCGACGTGATGCTGATCCTCGGCCCCGGCGGGCCTGACGCGAGCAGTGACCTGAAGGCACTGCCGGGTGTCAAGATGGTGGAGTCCCACCCTACCGCTGACGGCGCCGAGTACTGGATCAGTGGCGTTGGGGAAAAGGATCTCCGTCCCGAGGTGTACCAGCTTGCCCGTGAGGAAGGCTGGCCAGTGAAGGAGCTGAGGCGAGATGTCCGCACCCTGGAGACGGTGTTCAACGAACTGGCCGTGAGCGACGTCGAGAGTCCCCGAGAGGAAAGTAAGGCATGAAAGAGATCTGGAAGCAAGCATTGTCTATAGCGCGCAAGGAGCTGAGCACCTACTTCGGCTCCCCCATGGCCCTTATCTTCGTGGGAGCCTTCCTGGTGGTCACCCTCTTCGCCTTCTTCTGGGTAGAAACCTTCTTTGCCCGCAACATCGCCGATGTCCGTCCCCTATTCCGCTCGATACCGATGTTGACCATCTTCCTGGTCGCTGCACTGACCATGCGGCAATGGAGCGAGGAGCAGCGGTCTGGAACGCTGGAGGTGCTCCTCACCCTCCCTGTCCGCCGGACCGCTCTGGTGCTGGGGAAGTTCCTGGCCATCATGGCCCTGGTGGCCCTGGCTCTGGCCCTGACTTTGTTCTTACCCATCACCGTGGAGATCCTGGGGCCACTGGATTGGGGGCCTGTGGTGGGTGGCTACCTGGCCGCTCTGCTCATGGCCTCGGCATACGCAGCCATTGGCCTGTTCGTGTCCTCCAGAACCGACAACCAGATCGTTTCCCTCATCGCCACAGTCTTCCTGGGAGGGCTCTTCTATCTTGTGGGCTCTCAGGCCGTGACCAGTCTGGTGGGTGGCACCCTGGGCGAAATTCTGCGAGCCATCGGCACCGGGAGCCGCTTCGAAAGTATCGAGCGGGGCGTGATAGACCTGCGCGACCTCATCTACTACCTCTCGCTGACAGGGCTGTTTCTGCTACTCAACACAGTCTCTCTGGACGCCAAACGTTGGAGCCGCGGCCCTCATGGCGCCGCGCACCGGCGACAGGTCGTCGTTACTGTGGCCCTGGTGGCCGCTAATCTCGTCGCTCTGAATACTTGGCTGTTCCCGGTGGGAACGCTGCGTGCCGATCTGACCGCCGACCGGGAGTATAGCCTATCACCTGTCACCCGAGACCTCCTGGCCAATCTGCAAGAGCCTCTGCTCGTTCGCGGCTATTTCAGCGAAAAGACACATCCTTTACTGGCCCCTCTGATACCAACCATTCGCGACACCCTAAGAGAATACCAGCTCGCCTCAGGCGGCAGAGTGCAACTGGAAATCGTGGACCCGGCGGAGGACCCCGACAAAGAGGCCGAGGCCAACCAGACCTATGGCATTCAACCCACGCCCTTTCAGCTAGCCGGACGGTATGAGACCTCGATCATCAACTCATATTTCGACATCTTGATCCGCTACGGGGACCAGCACCTGGTGCTCAACTTTCAGGATCTCATCGAGGTGGAGCCCCGGCGCGATAGTGTGGACGTACGCTTGCGCAACCTGGAGTACGACTTGACCAGCGCCATAAAGAAGGTGGTCTACGGCTTCCAGAGCGTCGACGTTGTGCTGGCCGCACTCGAGCAACCCGCCGAGCTGACCCTGTTCGTGACTCCGGACACGCTGCCCGACTGGCTGGCTGGAGTTCCAGACACTATCCGGAAGGTGGCCGAGGACATCGCTGCCGAATCCAACGGCAAGCTCGTCTACACGGCGGTGGACCCCGATGCGTCCGACACGGCGGTCACGCGCCAGGACTTGTACGACCGCTATGGTTTGCAGCCCTTCCTGGCCTCCATCTTTGGCGGAGACACCTACTACCTGCACGCGGTCCTCGAGGCGGGTGACCAGACCGAGGTTATCTATCCTTCGGCCGAGATGACCGAGGCGGACATCCGCATGGCCATTGAGTCGGCGCTTAAGCGCGCAGCGCCGGGTT